>JBGPNV010000153.1:0-6242 GCA_041487695.1 Thermoplasmata archaeon
CACTCCGAGGGAGGCGCGGCGGCCGGCGCTTTGGCCGGGGCGGCCGCCGGCGGGCGCTTGACTTCGCGCCGCGGGGCCTCGCCGCCTTGCTCCTTGAGCTTGCGGTCCTCTTCGAGCCATTCGTTCTTGCCAAGCCCGACCTGGCGCATGGTGAGGCCAATCTTCGACTCGCGGTAGTTGAGTTCGTTCATCGAGACGGTCACGATGCGCGCGCGCACGCGGTCACCGACGCGCAGGAACCGCCGCGTGTCCTTCCCCACAAGGCGCTGGTTCTGCTCGTCGATGTCGATGCGGTCGTCCATGACCTGGGAAATGTGGAGGAGCCCGTCGAAGGGGCCGAAGCGCACGAAGGCGCCGAAGCGCAGGATCTCGACAACCTTCCCCTCGACGATTTCGTTGAGCTCCGGCTTGAAAGCAAGCGCGGTGAACGTGACCTTCTGGTAGACCGCCCCGTCCCCGTGGACGATGCGCCCGGGCCCCACGATCTCCACGTCCTTCGCCTGGATCGTGAGGTTGTCCTCGTCGTCGAGCCGCCCTTCGAAGAAGCGCTGGGCAAGCTCGACGGCCACCGTGTTGAGGTTCTCGCCGAGCCGGTCGGGGGGCACACGGACCGTCTCTTCGCGGGGGATGAGCTTGTACAAGGCGGCACCTTCGGAAAGGGCTTGCCGACGTCCAGGGAAGCGGAAAGGTAGGGCTCCAGCTTCACCAGAATCGTTGGGGCGAGTCGGCGAAAGCGCTCTTCTTATTTAAGCGTATTCGGCGCGGGAATTAGCGTTTCTGCCTCTGAGCCAGACGAGATTCGACGCCCCCCTTGGCCACCTTTTCCCCGCGCCCTCCGGACGCGTTTCGGGACTGTTCCTCCACCGCCCGGCGTGGTCGCCCCGCCCCGCGCCGGCCCCGCGCCGGCCCCGCGCCCGCCCCGCGCCCGCCCCGCGCCCGCCCCGCGCCCGCCACGCGCCCGCCCGGGCCTCGCCCCGGCCTCGCCCCGCCCCCGCGCGCTCAACCTCGCGCCGAGGCCGCCTCCCGGCCGCAGGACATCCGCGCACGCGCCGCCCCTCGCACAACTCTTAAGTATCGTCGGCAAGATCGCGCGGACAAGGGTGTGGGTTTGGCAGGCCTATCTGGCGATCTCCTCGTTTTCCTCACGGACCTCCTCATCGCTTTCGGCCTCTTCTCGCTGGCCGCCGGCGCGTTCACCGCGTACTTCGGCTCGGGCAAGAGCCGCAAGATCGGTGTCGCCCTCATCGTCATCGGGCTCGTCGTCATCCTGCTCGTCGCAGTCATGTTCCTCCAAGACATCGGCGTCGACCCCTCCGTCCAGCTCTGGGCCAACATCGTCTACCCCGCGCTCGTCCACATCCTCGGCGCGGCGCTCGGCGCCGTCGCCGCACTCGCGGTGTTCCTCATCGCGATCATGAAGAGCTGAAGGGGGCCCCACCCTCTTGGGGCCGGCCTCGGGCACCTCCCGTGCCCCTCCGATCAAGGTGACTGTCGAGTTCGGGCGCGCCTTCGCCAACGCTGCGGGCTTTGCGCGCCACGTCGTCGAGCTCCCCGCGGGCGCCCTGGTGCCCGCGCTCCTTGCGGCCCTCGGCGCGCTCGCGCCCGCCCTCCCCTGCGTGGACTCGGGTACCGGGGCCGTGGACCTTTCTGCGGCGCACCTCTCGGTCAACGGGCAGGGCGTCGACCCCCGCCACCCCGAGCGCACCGCGCTCCATGAGGGGGACCGCTGCTACCTCTACGGCGTCCTCTCGGGCGGCTGAAACGGCCGGTGGGCCGGGGGGCCGGGCTATCCCCCCGAAAGCGTCCGCACCATCGCGATGCGGTCGCCGTCCGCGACCGCCGCCTCCCGTTCGCCCGAGAGCACCATGGCTCCGTTCACGACCAGGTTGATCGTCTCGTCCTCGAGCGTTTCTCGCGCTTCCGGGAGCTTCGCGAGCAGGGCCTCGCGCACTTCGGAGAGGTTCCTTGGGCCCGAGTCAACCACCACCTCGCCCTCGGGGGCACCCGGCGTGCCTGGGGGCAGCTGGACCCGGAGCGCCGTCCCCGTCGTCGCGCGCGAAAGGGCCTCGTGCCACTCCGCGCCGGGCACGCCCTCGCCGTTGAGCCCAGAGACCCGGTAGAACGCGTCCTTCATCGCCTGGAATTTCCGCCGGTCCAGGCGCTCGCCTTTGAAGGGGCCCGCCGTCGCCCCCTCCTCGAACCACCTGTCCGGCAGCGTGTCGTCGCGCCCTCGAAGCCCGAGCCGCCAGTTGAGCATCCGCTCGAGGCCCATGATGTTGCGCCCGACTTCGTCGAGCTCCTCCTCGCTGAAAAGCAGCCCCGCCGACTTCCCCATATGCTCCGAGAATTCCCTGTAGCCCGGGAGCGTCGGCGAATTGAATAGCTTCGTCGTGAAGCGGCACATGCCGACCGAGTCGCCGACCGCGTACATGTTCTCGCACCGGCGCACCGCGACCTCCTTGCCCCCGTACCCGTTCGGCTCGATCGAGACCTCGCCCCCGTAGAGGTCGCGCTTGAACCCGGGGTCGTCGTTCACGCGCGCGTTGATCTCGAGGGTCGCGCGGTTCCTCAGGTGGTCCATCCCGCGCGTCGCGACGGCAAGCCCGAGCGCGAACGCCTTGAGGATCCTCGCGTCGTGGGGGTCCGACTGGAAGAGCCCCTTCACCGCCATCCGGTACTTCAGCGCGCCCTCCGGGTAGTGGCCCCGCTCGACCGCCCTCGAGCTGTCCGCGATCGCTTGGCCGAAGCCCTCTCGCGCGGCCGTGAGGAAGAGGAGCCGCTCGACCACGTCCGCATCGCCCCACGCGAGCCGGAGGCCGCCCGTCTGCGCCTCCGTCAAGACCCCGCGCTGCCAAAGCTCCATGGCCCACGCGATCGCCGAGCCCGTCGAGGCCGTGTCGAGCCCGAGGTCGTTGCAGATGTTGTTCAGCCGCACCACGGACTCGACCTGCGTCACGCCGATCATCGGGCCGAACTTGCCAAGCGTCACGTACTCGGGGCCGTCCCCCTTGTCGTACCGGTCGAACACGCCGTCGCCTCGCACGCCCCGGTAGGCCTTCTGCAGCCGGTGGTGCGCAAGGCCCACCTGCGTCGTGTCGTAGCTCGCGTTCCCTTGGAGGCCCACCTGCGCCGCCGCGCCCCACCCGCCCTTGCCCTCCGGCGTCATGTCGTTCAGCGGGCGGCAGTTCACGGGGCACTTGAAGCACCCGTCCATCCCCGGCCGGTACGGGTCGAGGTTGTCCGCGTCGAGCGCGTCCGTCCAGGTCGTGAGCTGGTTGTTCTTCGTCCCCATCGAGCCCAGCACGCGCGACGGGCGGTAGAGGAACGGCGTGCCCGTCGTCTTCAGCGCGTTTCTCACGACACTCGTCCGCAGCGTCATCCGCGCGACCGCCTGGTTCGTCGCCTTGGTGTCCGAGACGCCCTCAGGCGCCTTCCGGACCCCCCGGATCAAGATCGCCTTGAGGTTCATCGAGCCCATCTTCGCGCCGGGCCCCCCGCGCGCGAAGATCGCCTTCGGCCCCCCCATGATCCCGGCGCAGAGCACGAGGTTCTCGCCCGCCTTCGTGATCCTGGCGATCGCCGCGTCGTGGCCCTCCTTCACGCCAAAGTCGCTCTCGACCTTTCGCGTGAAGTCGATGTTGTCAAGCCCGCGGTACTTCTCGGCATCGAGGAACTCGACCTTGCCGTCCTCGATGACCAGCATTTCCAACCGGGCGGCGCGCCCGAAAAGGACGATGTGGTCGTACCCGTGGAGCTTCATGTACGAGGGGAAGTAGTCCCCGCAGTTCGAGTCGAGGAACGCGCGCGAGTCGGGCGAGCGGCTCGTGACATTCCCCCGGGCCGCCGAGGGCATCATCCCCGTGAGCACGCCCGCGCCGAAGATCAGCGGCACGCCGGGGTCGAGCGGCTCCAGGCGCTCGTCGAGCAGGTTGTAGAGCAGCCACATGTTCGCGCCGCGTCCCCCCAGGAACGCTTTCACCGCCGACATCGGCAGGTAGCCGCGCCTTGTCGTGCGCCGCTCGAGGTCGACGAAGAGCACGCACCCCTGCGTCTTGTACTCCGGCGCCCCGGGCATCCTCGCCGCAAGCGCCTCGAGGCGCGCCCTGGCGCCGCGCGCCGCGCCCTCCACCCTCTCGCCCCCCAAGGACCCGCGCCGCCTTCCCCCACGGACTCAGGTCCCACCCCCAAAAGAGTTATCCTTGCCATGGCAATGGTTCCTCGTGCGCCGCGTCGAGCTGCGTGTCCACACCTCGTCGTGGAAACGCAACTGGGGGTACTTCACCCTCTTCAAGGCCGTGTCCTGCGCCCGCGTCCTCCAGAACCTCACCCTCACCCAGCGCGAGTTCGTCGACCTCTGGGAGGTCGCTTTCCGCCCCGGCCGCTCCGCCCGCGACCTCAAAGGCGCCTTCGGGATCGTCTCGGCCTCCCCCGTCGCCTCCCGGGGCGCCCTCGACCTCGTCGTCGTGCGCGCCCCCTTCCACGGGTTCCTCAAGCGCCTCTACTTCGGCTACGGCGTGTCCTTCGAGCCGCCCCTCGAATTTACCCCCGAGACCGTGCGGGTCACCCTCATCGGGTCCGACGCCGCCATGGGCCGCGCCCTTTCCTACCTGCGCCGCTCGCACCTTGCCTTCGAGACCCTCTCCACGGGCGTGTTCGCCGGCCCCCGCGCCGACCCGCTTTCAAGGCTCACCGAAAGGCAGCGCAAGGTGCTCGAAGAGGCCTTCCGCCGCGGCTACTTCGACGTCCCCTCCAAGCTCACGACCCGCGAGCTGGCTTCGCGGCTCGGGACCTCCCACCAGGCCGTCACGGACGTCCTGCACAGGGCCGAACGGCGCATCCTCTCCGCCTTCCTCTCCCGCGACCGGTCCTAGCCGGTCACCAAATACCCCGACCCCCATGGCCGCACCACTCGATGGGCTCTCCACAACTCCACGGGAAACGAGGGTCTCGGCCAGGGACCTTTCCTGGCGGGTTCATCCCAAGCCCCCGGAGGCCAGTTACCTATAAGGTTTCTGGGAACATTTAAATAGAAATCGCTCCTTGAACACCATGTACCATAAGCCTTTCGAATTCCCTAAATCCCTCCCGGAGGCGAACCCCTTGGCAAACAACGACACCCCGGCCACCATCGAGGCCGAAAAGAAGGACAAGTGCCCTGAGTGCGGCTCCAGCCACCTCGAGCGCGACTACCAGCGCGGCGAGCTTGTCTGCGCCGACTGCGGCCTCGTCATCGACGAGGAATACATCGACCAGGGCCCCGAGTGGCGCGCCTTCGACGCCGAGCAAGGGCAGAAGCGCGCCCGCACGGGCGCCCCCATGACCTACACGATCCACGACAAGGGCCTCTCGACCACGATCGGCTGGAAAAACAAGGACTCCTACGGAAAGTCCATCCCGACCAAGAACCGGGCCCAGCTCTACCGCCTCCGCAAGTGGCAGCGGCGCATCCGCGTGTCGAACGCCACCGAGCGCAACCTCGCCTTTGCCCTCACGCAGCTCGACCGCATGGCCTCGAACATGGGGCTGCCCCGCAACATCCGCGAGACCGCGGCCATGATCTACCGGCGCGCGGTCCACAAGAACCTCATCCGCGGCCGCTCGATCGACGGCGTCGTCGCGGCGTCCCTCTACGCCGCCTGCCGCCAGTGCGAGGTCCCCCGCACCCTCGACGAGATCGCGAATGTCTCGCGCGTCGGGCGCAAGGAAATCGGGCGCACGTACCGCTTCATGATCCGCGAGCTGCGCCTGAAGCTCCTGCCCACGAAGCCCGAGGACTACATCTCGCGCTTCTGCTCCGAACTCAAGCTCGACGGGACCGTCCAGGCCAAGGCCGCCGAGATCCTCGCCAAAGCGAGCAAGAATGAGCTCACCTCCGGGCGCGGGCCCACCGGCGTCGCCGCCGCCGCGATCTACATCGCCTCGATCCTCTGCAACTCGAGGCGCACCCAGCGCGAAGTCGCCGATGTCGCGGGCGTGACCGAAGTCACGATCCGCAACCGCTACAAGGAACTCACGGAGAAGCTGCAGATCGAAGTGGAGATCTGACGGACATCCCCTCCGTGGGGTCCGCGGGCGGCCCCCCCCAAGGGTCGGCGGCCCGCCTTCCCCCGGGCCCTTCCCGCGCCCCCTAGGAGTCTGTCGGGCAACCTCTGTGGGTGAGGATAAAGCGTAGCCCCACGAAGGTCGTCTGCCTCACCCGCACCGCCCTTCGGATCTTCTCATCCGAGGGCATGGGGCGCCCC
>JBGPNV010000154.1:0-6210 GCA_041487695.1 Thermoplasmata archaeon
CTCCTCGGCCTCATCGTGGGGCTCGCAGGGATCGCAATGGGCTTCATGATGTCCAGGAAGAAGCCCGCGGGCGTGAGCCTCTCGGCCGTGCCGCCTTTCCAGCCGCCACCGCCCCCACCCCCAATGCCTCCCGCGCAGCCGCCGAAGATGGGCTGAAGGCGTGGACGCCTGCCGCGCGGCTACCGGCTCCCCGCGGCGCGCGGGCCCTTGGGGGCGGCAGGCCCCCACAAGTCAGACGTCGCCGACCTGCGACAGCTGCGGCGAGATCTTCTCGCCGCCCTCGACCCACTCAATGAGCTTGAGGAGGTCGGAGGCCGGGTAGGGCTTGCGCAGGACCCAGACGACGACCCCCTCGTAAGGCGCGAAGTCACGCTTCGTCACGTGGCGCCCCGTGACGACGATGACCTTCGTGGCGAGCTTGAGGGAACGGATGGCGTCGAGGATCTTCTCGCCTGGCAGGTCGGGGAGCATGAGGTCGAGGAGGATGAGGTCCGGGTGCTTCTCGTTCACGTCCTTGAGGGCGCCGAGCCCGCTGTAGGCGGTGCGCACGTCCCACTCGCGGCCCGCGAAGACCGCCTCGTTGAGTTCCGCGATCGTCGTGTCGTCGTCGACGACGAGGGCGACCGGCCGGCGGGGCGGCTTCGGTTCGGGCGCGGCGGCTTTGGGAGTTTTCCGGAAGAGGCCCGTTGCCCTCACCTGCCAGGGCCCCCGGCTTGGCGCTCCGGGGATAAAATGGATTTCACCGGGGGGGACGGGATTCAAGGTGCGCGGGCACGCTCCTGCACGAGGGCGCCCTCGTGACGTTCGATTCCCATAATCCCGGCAGAAGGCTTATCACGCAGCGTTGAGGTGTTTGACCGGGGCCCATGGGCGTGGAAAAGGACGTCTTCTCTCAATCAATAGCGGCGCGGACGTCGCGCGGGCTCACGAACGGCGGCGGCCCGCGCGGGCGGAGGCAGGCCCGGCCGGGAGGCGGGGGTCAGGACGACGGCCTCACGAACGGCTCGGGGAGGACCAACGGTTCCGGCCTCACGAACGGCTCGGGGAGGACCAACGGTTCCGGCCTCACGAACGGCTCGGGCCGGACGAACGGCTCCGGGTTCACGAATGGCTCCGGTAGGACCAACGGCTCGAGGTTGCGAAGCGGCTCGAGCCTCCCCTTCGCGGACCGGCGGGCCAGGCGGCGCCGGAGGCAGGTCGCCTCGGTGGGTGTCCTCGCGCTTTTCCTCACGCTCGTCTCGGTGGGCGCGCTCGGCCTTGGCGGCGACAATTGGGTGGGCGCGCGCGTCGATGGCCGTTTCGACGACTGGGTGGGCCACACGGCAAGCGTGCCGCGGAGCAATGCGGCCGGGCTCGAGGCCGTGGGCTTCCAGCCGCTCAAGGGAGGGGCGGGTCTTTTCCTCCAGTTTGGCGCGGCCCTTGAGGGGCGGGCCGACGTCTTGGTGCTCCTCGACGAGGACGGGTCCGCCTCGACGGGGTACTTCGACGGCTGCCTGGGCGCCGAGGGCGCGGTCCGCGTGGTCACCGACGGCGGCCGGGTCGTCTCCAGCGCGCGCTATGCCTTCGGGGGCGCCGACCGGCTTGACGCCTCGATGCTCGCGGTGACGGGCGGCGCGCAGGCCGCCCTTTCCGGGGCTTCCGTCGAACTCCTGCTCCCCTTCGCGCCCTCAGTCTTCTCGGTCGCCCTCGTCACCGGCGATGCGTCGCGCTCCAGCGGGGCTTTGACGCGGGACGGCGTGGCGGCCCCCTGCGTGCCGCCCGCCCCCGCGCTCTCGCAGAAGGTGCGCAACGGGATCCGGATCGACGGCGACCTCACGGACTGGTCGTCGATTGCCAAAGTCCAGGACCCGTCGGACGAGGCCCTGCCGGCGCGGCTCGACATGCTCGAGGCGGCCGCGGTCGGCGACAGCGGGTCGGCCGAGTTCTATGTCCTTGCCCGCGGCGGCGCGCTCGAGGGCACGCTGCCGTTCCGGGCGGAGCCCCTGCGGGGCGGCGACGCCGCGGGCGGCTCGGTCCCGACGCCTGCGCGCCGGGTCTCGGGGGGCGACCTGCTCGAGGTCTACCTCGACACGGACTTGAACGCCGACACCGGCGCGCGAGTGGGCGACATCGGCGCCGAGCGGCTCCTTCGCGTTGAAGGCGCCGGCGGCGTACCTCTCATGACCGAGTTCCTGGCCCTGCGCGATGGCGCATGGAAGGCGACCGGCGAGCTCGCCGAGGCCGCCGCCTCGGGACACGCCCTCGAAGTCGCGGTCGAGTCCGCCGGGCTCGTCGGCGCCCGCGCACGGTTCTCGCTCACGGGGTTCGAGGGCGCGACGGACGTGAACGACCTGCCGGTCGTGGTGGGCCGGTTCGCGGGCGCGCTCGCGCAGCCCCCCGAGACGCCGGCGCCGGTGCCGGTCTCGCGCGGCGGGGCGCTTTCCAGCCCGATCCCCGAGCTTTCCGATGTAGCGGCCGTATCGGGAGCCGTCGGATTGGTCGGGCTCTTCATGGGTCGTCGTAGGCGGCGCGCGGCTGACGGTCAGCCCGTCCTGTAGATCCCCATGAGCCCGCTGGCCTCCACGAGCACTTCGTAGATGCAGTCCTTCTTGCCTTCCCCGAACACGGCGCGGATCCGCAGCCGCTTGCGCCCGCCTTCGTCGTCCTCGAGCTTCTCGATGACGGTGCGAGCGCCTTGGAGCCCCTGGAAGCGCAGGACCTCTTCGACCTCGGAGAGGACTTCTGCGTCCTGCACATCGCGGGCTTGCCTCTTGCGCGCCACGCCCCGCCTGTGGGCGGCCGGCACCAAAAGGGTTTGCCCGGCTGGGGCGGCGCTCCGGCGCTCAACTGGGGCGGGCGGGGGGAAGGCCACGCCGCGCGTGGCGGGGGAGGGGGACCCCCTCTTTCTCCCGTTCGGCCTCGCGGAGCAGCGCGAGGAGCTGGTGCATTCGGTTGGCTCGCTTGGCGATTTCGGCGCCATCAGGTTCCATGGGACTCTCTTCGCGCGCCCAGGCACTATAAGCGCGTCTCCCTTCGTCCACGAACCGCGCGAGGAGAACGACCCCTGCGGCCCTTCCCAAGTTTGGCAATCGTGGAAGGTGGCCTGCGCCTTCAAGAGGGGACGTGTGCGCGTGATGCAGGGGTCGGCGATTTCTCGCCTGGCCAGGCCGGTGGCCACTCACCCCGGCGGCCGGCCCGCGTTCGGGTCGTACGTCGAGTCCCCGTAGAGGCTGTCGTACTCGTCGGGCGCCGCTCCCGGCGCGTAGGCCGACGAATCAGGCTGCACAATGGCCTCACGGGGCGCCGGCGCCTTGAGCTTGCGCCGGAAGACCAGGAACATGGCCACAACGCCACCCCCGATCGCCGCGGCGGCCACGACGAGGACCGTTGTCATTGGCAGACCGCCGACGGAGCCGCCGCCACCGCCGCCACCGCCGCCCCCCCCACCGCCTCCGCCCCCGCCGCCACCGCGGTCGAGGACGATCACGCGGAAGGTCCGGTTGAGCTCGTTGCCCGCGCCGTCAACCACCGTGAGGGTGACGGTGTAGGTGCCGGGCGCCACATACTCGTAGGAAACCGAGGGGCCGTCGTCGCCCGAACCGTCGCCAAAGCGCCAGATGAAGGAGACGCCGCTCGGGTCAACGGCGCTCGCGTTGAACTGCACGATCGTGCCGAGCGTCACGTTCACGCTGGGCGAGACCGTCCAGAGGACGTTCGTCGGAGGCAGGCCGTCCGTGACCGTCACAGTGATGGCGGCTTCGACGCTGTTGCCGGCCGCGTCGGTCACAAGGACGTGGACCGTGAAGATCCCCGTGCGGTTGAAGGAGAGGAGCACGAGGCTGATGTTCGGCGCCGAGCCCCAGGTGACCTCCGGCGCATCCGTCGACCAGAGGTAGACCGCGGTGAGCGAGAAGGACGGGTCGTTGTCCAAAAACTGCGACGCGGCATCGCGCTCGAAGGCGACGCCTTGCTTCAGCGAGGCCGCGCGCGTGAAGTTCTCCGCAAGGAGGTGCGGGGGGGTGCGGTCGATGACCGTGACCGTGAAGGTGTAGAGCGCCTCGTTGCCGAGCAGGTCGCTCAGCGTGACGCTGATCGTGTGGGCCCCAAGGCCGGTCCACATCCGGTCGAAGGAGACGTTGTTCGAGACTCGGGCGGCGCCGTCGCGCCAGACCACCGTGTCGACCCCCGAGTAGTCCGTCGCGTCAAAGGCCGAGAGCGTGAGGTTCGCGCCGTCTGCGACCGTGAGGCCCGTGGGCGCCGTCCAGAGTGGCCCGGCCGTGTCGGCGGCAAAGAAGGTCCAGTTCCCGGCGCGGACGTTGTTCGACGGGTCGCGGCACTCGTAGAAGACCGTGTAATTGCCAGGCTCGAGGGGCGTGAAGTCCCATGAAGCGTTGAAATTCAGGACGAAGCCGCCCCGCGGGAAGGTGACCATCCAGTGGTAGGCATTGGCCCCGGGGAATGCCGGGTCCACGTCCTGCGCGCCCCGCATCTCGAGGTGGACGGTCTGGCCTTGGGCGGGCGGGACCGCGCCTGTGGACACGAAGGTGAAGGTCGGAGGCGTCTTGTCGCGGACGGTGACCGTGAAGTTTGAAGACGCGCTGTTGCCGCCGCCGTCTGTGACCGTCACGGTCGCGTTGTAGAAGCCGGGTGTGGTGAAGTTCACGGGCACGGAGGGGAGGCTGGAAGGCGCGGAGTAGTTCTCCGGCCCGTGGAACTCCCACAAGAATGCGGCGCCCACGGGGAAGGCCGGGTCGTTGTCGGCGACGCCGAGCACGAAGTTCGCCACGGTGTCCTCGTTGACCGCGGCGTTGCCGGGCGTGCTGAGGATGACGGGCGCGGTCTTGTCGCGCACGCGGATGAGTCCCCCGGCCGTCCCCGTGTTGTTCCAGGCGTCCCGGACATACAGGTCGACGCGGAAGAGGCCGGGGGTCGCGAAGGTGTAGGTCACGACAAGCCCTTGCACCGTGACCTGCCCCATGGTGTCTTGGAGCACCCACCAGCCGCCGGTGACGCCGACGTTGTCGAAGGAGCGCGAGCCGTTGAGCAGCGCCGGCGTGTCTTCGTCGACGGCAGGCGGCGTCGCCGCAATCGCGATCGGGGGCTCCTTCTCGAAAGCGACCACGAGGGGGAAGAGGTCGCGCCTGGCGCCGCCGGGGATGTTGTAGGCCGTCTCGCCGATGAAGTCGCCGTTCGTGTCCGAGCCGGTGTAGTCATCCCAATAGTTGCCCCGGGAGCGCGACACATTGTACCACACGTTCGAGGGGCCGTTGGGGTCCTGTCCGGAGAGCGCGCCGCAGTAGAAATTGTTCTCGTAGATGACGCTACCCGAAGCGATGCCGGCAAGGAGGCGCACGCCGGCCACGGAGCAGTTCACGAAGGCGTTCCAGCGCACGACGGTGCCCGTGCTGTCGTCGATGGCCACGGCCTCGGTGAGGTTCACGAAGGTTGAGTTGGCCACCACCGTCCGGTACGCGAGGCGGAGCTCAATGCCCCCGCCGCCCGCGCAGTGGTTGTTGCCCTGGATGAAGGAGTCGAGGGCGAGCTCGACACGGAGCGAAAAGCCCCCGGTGTCCGAGCACAGGTCGCTCCCCTCGAGGCGGGCGATCGCGCTGCTTTTGAGGAGCGCGCCGAGGGAGCCGTTGAAGTGGGAGCCCGTGTAGAGGTTCGCGACCCCCCCGTCATCGAAAAGGCCGGCGACGGGCCCGGAGCCGGTGACGTTGATCACGGTCGCGGTGCCCGTGGCGAGGAGGTGCACGCCGTAGGATGTCCCGCTGCGGAAGACGGAGTCCTGGAGGGTGGGGGCCTGGCTGCCGGTGACGAGGAGCCCGTAGTCGGCGGCGATGACCGAGGTCGTGGTGACCGTGAAACCGTTGGAGCGAGAGACCAGGAGGCCGCGGCCGGCACCGAAAACGAGCCCCGCGTCGATTTGCCCCGCGGCGGAGTCGGCCCAGACAACGGCCGGGTCGCCGCTCTGGACGGGAACGGCGAAGGTGGAGACGCGGCTGTTCGGCGAGCCCCACACATAGACCCAGGAGAACCCGCCGGCCGGCGCCTGGACCGTGTTCGGCGCATTGTAGATGCCAAGGACGGGCACGCCGTCGACCTTGTTCCCCACGGAGAAGTCGATGTTGAGGTCGTCCCCGCCGCCATAGACCTGGAAGGCGAGCGACGAGGCGACTACGTTCAGGTTGTGGACGAGCGAGCCGGCGCCAGACGAGTCGATGCGCAGGC
>JBGPNV010000155.1:0-6197 GCA_041487695.1 Thermoplasmata archaeon
ATCGAGGAGAACGAGGAGGACAATGCGCGCCTTCGCGGCCCCGAGGGCCTCGACGAGACCGACGAGGAGCGGATGGACCACAAGCTCGAGGACCTCGAAAAGGAGGCCGGGGCGCCGCGACACGCGCTGCCGCCCGTCTCGATTATCACGCCGGCGGGCGCGCTAACCGCGACGGAGCTCATTTTGGCCTACCGCGACGGGCGGCCGATGTCGTGGGTGCGCACCGCGGCGCCAGAGGACGCCGACAGGGAGCAAGCACAAGAGCTGGCGGCGGCCGTCGAAACGCGCGCGCGGGCGCTACGGCAGGGCGGGCGCATCGAGGGCGAGACCCTCTCGGTCGGGGGGAAGCAGTACCTCGTGGAGGCGCGCTCGCAGCTCGTCCTCGCGGCGCTGCCGCAGGCGGGCGTGAACGCCGCGGCCCTAAGGATGCAGATGCGGGCGGCGCTCGATGCGGTCTTTGACGCAAACGCCCTGCCGCTGAAGCGCTGGGACGGGTCGAGGGCGGAACTCAGGGGCGTCGATGACGCGCTCGAGAGCGTCTTGAAGGTCGCGGGTTAGGCGAACTGCGGGGCCAGCCGCTTGGCGACTTTGGCTGTGAGATCGTCGAGGAGAGCGAGGCACTTGTCGTAAAGCGCATCGTCGCCGCCGACCGGGTCGTCGACGTCAACCTCGGGCTTGCCGGCGAACTCGCCGAGCGTTTGCACCTTCTCCTTGACGCCGTCGATGACGCCCGACCACTCACTCCTCAAGAGCTCGCGCTGGCCGCGCGTCATGACGAGCAGAAGGTCGGACTGGGCGATAAGCGCGGGCGAAAGGTGCGTCGCCTTGTGGCGCGAGAGGAGGTCCTTCCCGAAGCGGCGCTCCATCGCGCGGCGCGCGGCGCTGGTGGCGGGCATTCCCGGGACGGCTTCGAGCCCGGCGGAGGAGACTTCGACGTCGGAGCGCGCGTCCTGCAGCTTCGTGGCCAGGAGGTACTCGCCGATCGGCGAGCGGCACTGGTTCGCGAGGCAGACGACGAGGACGCGCACGCCCCGGGCTGCGCGCCTGTACCTTTAGACCTTCGCCTGGGTCGTGGTCCTCCCTACCGGTTCGTAGCCATGCCAGCCTCGACCCAAGCCAGGAATCGCCGGACCTGCTTTGCCGTGATAAGCGCATCCGATTCCGACACCTCGCGACCCTCGTAAGCGGCCGCGTGCTTCATCGAGAGGATTTCCAGCAGTTGGTCGCTCTTCGCCGGGGCGCCCTCCACCTTGAGACCCGCGACAAGGTTGACGGCTCCCCCGTGGCTCTGGCCGGTCGAATGCAGGCCGAGCAGTTTCGAGGTCAATGCGTCCGCGCCTGAAATTGCAGCGTGGACGCCCAAGACAGCCGCCGTGTTCCACTCCTTCTCGAGGATAGCCATGTCCATGGAGCCTGCAAATTCACGCGCTTTGCGCCGGTAGACCGCGTCCTCGCTCGGGCGCGACCGAGATGTCCGGCTTTTTGAGGTCATGGAAGCTCACCCTTGAGGGCGATCCCGTCCGCCCGGATAGACCCAACGAGGGGCAAAGCGCGCTTGGAACGCAGTTCGGCGCGTGTGTAAACGAGCGTTTCGAGGCGGTCTCCGAAGCGCCGCATCACCGCCTGCCGGGTGGCGGAAAGCGCCGCCGCGATCCGGGCCTTGGCTTTCTCGCTGGGAACGACGATGAAGAGGTCAATGTCCGAACGACCGGTCTCCTGGCGACGGGCGGCCGATCCAAAGATCACCGCCGATTCCACGGCAGGCCGGCGCGTCAAGGGCCGCAAGGTCTCCTTGAAGTCCTGCCACATTTCGTCGTCGAGGCCGACGATCCTCCGGATGCGCGGGAGGAGCGCGTGATCCGGGTTCAGTTGCCAAAGGTCTGAGGGCGGCACGCTTCGCCTGCGTACGATGCCCAGGGACTCGAAAACCTCGAGCGACTTCACGGTCCAGGGAACGGAAACCCGTGCGCCCCGGGCGATGGCGCGGCCGCTGCGTTCCTGCTGGCCGGCGCGCAGGACCTCACGCAGCACCGCCAACCGTGCAGGGCCCGCAAGGAGCGTTTCCGGGAGGTCGTGGAAGATCATTGTAAACTAGAACTGACAAGCGTTAATTATAGTTAACGATGGGGTGGCCGAAGGGCGAGCCCAGCCGCGGCGCGCCCCTCATCGGGGGGCGTCCTGCGCCGCAGCGGGCTTTGAGATCCCCAAGGCCCTCCTGCCTGTTGAGCTCCGCGAGCGGCACGGGGCGCGGGTGAACGGGACTCAAGGGGTCTTCGTCCCGGGCGATTTGCTTGGGCAGGCATCTCACTACCGGCCGCAGCGGAAAAAAACGTGCGCGTGTCCTCGGCCGCGTGAGGGCCCGGCCTTGAAGGCGCGGTATTTCTTTAGCGTGAGTGCGCGCTCCCCTGCCGGTTGTCATGATGCACCCTCGCGAGGAGCGGCTGCTCGGGGTCTTTGAACGCCACCGGACGATCCGCAGCTTCACGCCGGAGAAGGTTCCGGATGCGGACATGAGGGCGATCCTCCAGGCCGGCCGCCGCGCGCCCTCCGACGCCACGGGATTCATGTACACGGTCATCCGAGTGCGCGACGCGAAGAAGCGCGCGGAGATCGAGCGGCTCACGGGAGCGAACAAGCACATCGTGGAGGCCTCGGACTTCTTCGTCGTGTGCCTCGATTTCCACCGTCCGGCTCGGCTGCTCGAGCACATCGGCGCGAAGCAAGCGCCGCTCGGGGTGTGGTCGCTCCTCTTCGGCGTGACCGACGCGATCCTGGTTGCGGAGAACATGGCTCTTGCCGCGGAGGCCCTCGGCTACGGCACGGGGTTCATCGGCGGCGTTCAGAAGGACGCGCTGGGCGTCGCGACTCTCCTCGGCTGCCCTCCCGGGGTCTTCCCGGTGGTCGGCCTTGTTGTCGGCGTGATCGAGCGCCTGCCGGAGCCGCGCAAGCGCCTGATGGTCGCCGCAACCTTTCATGAAGACGCCTACCGGCCGATCACGAAAGCGGAGGTCGCGGCGTGCTTCGAGGCGATGAAGAGCGAGAGCGGGAAGTTCGATTGGTCCGCGTCGCTTTGCAAGTACTTCGCCGAGGGCGGCGAGATGCAGTCGCGGGAGGCCACGATCCGAGCGTCCCTGGCGGCGCAGGGTCTGAAGCTCTAACGCGCTATTCCAGGTCGACGAATGCGGTGACCTCGAGGGCGAGGCCCTCCCATTCCGCCGCGTCCTTGCCATACCCCGCCGCGCGGAGGGCCTTGGCCTTCGCCGCGGAACCAGTCAGGGCGGCATCGTCGCGCTCCAAAGAGAGCGCCTCGAAGAGATCGGCGGCGGCTCGCAGGGCCGATTTGTGAGCGCCCTCGACGGCAACACCCACGGCCTTCGTGCCGCGCTTCACGCCCGCCGACTCGATGGCCTTGCTGATCTGCCGGTCGCCCGCGAGGTAGAGCATCAATTCGACCTTGAGGTCGCGTGCGCGACCACGGCCCCGTTCGTGGGCTCGCCTCGCGTGCATGAGGGCGGAAGCCAAGTGCGCGGCGCCGCACACGCGCGAGGCGTCCACCACGTGCAAGCGCACACCCGTCGACTTCTCGATGGCGGCGATTCGCGAAAGCGTGACCTTGAGGTCGGGCAGGCTCCCGCGCGCGCCGAAGAAGAAGGCGCCCGGGGTCTCCTCGAAGGTGAGGAGCGGTGCGTCCCCTCGAGGGGTTTCCGCCGCGCGTTTCATTTGTGCCATTCCCCCAGGCTCCGCTGTTTCCGGCTCGTCGAGCGCGGCTCCCCTTTGCCGGCCGGCGATGTCGGACCCTTGGCCTTCGAGGGGGCCTCGGCGTTTCCCGGTATCGGCGTCTCGGGCACCTTGGTGCCCGCCGGCAGGTCCTCGTCACCCTCGCGGGAGGGCGCCTGGCGAACGCGTCCCAGGGGCGGCGCGCCTTCCGCTTCCTTCTTCATGTTCTCAGCGACCTTTGCCCCGACAAACGGCACGCGCGCGAGCTGCTCGACGCTCGCCTTGCGGATGTCCTGCGGCCCCTTGAACCCGTGGCCCCAGAGGCTGCGCGCACGGACGCGCCCGATGCCGCGGAAGGAGACGAGTGGCAGGAGTTCGGCCTTCACGCCGTTCACGACTCGCCGGTTGAGGTCGATCACGTCGGGCAGCGGGCCAGCGCCGGTCGCTTTCGCGACCTCCCTGAACGAATAAAGGAGCCAGCGGGCTGTGTCGATGCGGGTGCGCAAGTCGCCCGGCCCGATGTCGAACTTCGTGCAGATCGAGTCGAGGGACATTTCGTCGGTCCACCACGCGAGGACCTCGGCAGTCTTGACTTCCGATAGGAAGATCTCGTCGGTCTTGGCGACCTCGATGTCTTCGACGAGGAAGGTGTCCGCTTCGCGTTCGACGAGGTCCTGGACCCACCCCCACTCGCTCTCGCGCATGTAGAGGGGCATCGCGTCGGGCACCGAGGAGATGAGGTGGAGGAAGGAGCGGTCGGTCACCCGCTTCTTGCCCATCCGGGCCATCGCCTCCTGGAAGCGCACGGCGGTGAGGGGGTCGATGTAGAGCTCGCTCACGCGGGCCCCAAGCGCGGTGGCTTTGAGGTTCGCGCCCGAGCGGCGTATGAGCCCGTGCTCGCCCAGGAATTCGAGGACTCCGTCGACCGGCCCCTTGAGGTCCCACGCGTTGGTCTGGTGCGCGAGGAAGGTCGAGGCGAGGAACGCGTCGAGGTCACCCTCGCCCGCGACATACCCGGTGGCGACGGCGGCGAGCAGGTGGACGCGGAGCGCCGGTTCGGTGCCGAGCTTCGAGAAGATGCGCTCGGGCTCGGCGTACACATACTCCTCCATGAGTTGCTCGACCTCGTCGTCGGACTTGGCAAGCAGGATCGCTTCGCCTTCCTTGTCGTAGCGCGGGCGCCCCGCACGCCCGCACATCTGCTTGATCTCGAGCACGGGGATCGGCACCTGGCCCATGTTCGACTCGAAGCGGCGCACGTCGCGGATGATCACGCGCTTGGCGGGCAGGTTGACGCCGGCCGCGAGCGTGGGCGTGGCGACGAGGACCTTGATGAGGCGCGCCTTGAAAGCGTCCTCGACGGCCTTGCGCTGGGCATACGCCAGGCCCGCGTGGTGGAACGCGGTCCCCGACGCGACGCAGCGGGCGAGCCGGTCGTGGACGTCCGAGTGCTCGCCGACCTTCACGCCGTCGGACACCTTTTTCAGCGCTTCCTGCTCCTGGCCCTTGAGAAGGTCCTCGACGACGCCCCGCAGGCGGTCGGCCTCCGCGACGGCGGAGCGCCGCGTGTTCACAAACACGAGGCACTGGCCGTCGGCCTTCAGCGAATCGAGGACGAGGGCTTCGAGCGGCTCGCCCTTCTCGAGGATCATCTTCTTCTTCCGGTTCGCGAAAAGGATGTAGGTCCCTTCAGAAACGCCTTCGTGGAGCTCGACCGGGCGGAAGTCCGAAACGACAAGCTCCGCGTTCAGCCACTCGGCGATCTCCTTCGCGTTTTTGATCGTCGCGGAGAGCGCGATGAGCTGGGCCCGCGGGTTCGTCATTTTGACCTTCGAGAGGAGCACCTCGATCGTCGGCCCCCGGTCGTGGTCGTGCATGAGGTGGACCTCGTCGGCCACGACGACCCCGAGGTTTTCCATCCACGTCGAGCGGTGCCGCATCAGCGAGTCGGCCTTCTCGGAGGTCGCCACGACGATGTCCGCGCCGCGTATCTCGCTGTCCGACTCGTCGAGTTCGCCCGTTGCGACCTTGACCTTGATGCCGAGGTCGGAAAACGCGCGCAGTTCCTCGACCTTCTCGGCGGCCAGCGCGCGAAGGGGCACGGTGTAGAGCCCTTTCTTCCCCTCGAGGGCCGCCTTCACGAGCGCGAGGTAGGCGACGAGCGACTTGCCCGAGGCCGTGGGGATCGCGAGGACGAGGTTCTTGCCTTCGAGCGCGGGTCCGAGCGCCTCGGCCTGCGGGGGGTGGAGGCGGGTGATGCCCGAGGCTTCGACCTTCTCGATGATTCGAGGGTCGAGCGGCAGATTCCGGACTTCAACGCCGAGCTTCAAGCGGGCCCCGGCGCCCATCCGAAAGCGCGTAGATAATGGCCCCAGGGAGGCCCGTTGAGAGGGCCTCCTCAAATCGCCCTCCAACTGGCCTGCCAGCACTCTACTTGCCAAAACCAAGCCTTCATAAACTTAAACCCAAATCGCGCGGCC
>JBGPNV010000156.1:0-6114 GCA_041487695.1 Thermoplasmata archaeon
TATTCTTTACGCGGTTGATCACGATCCTGAATTCAAACACCGCCACGCAGATCTTTCTAAACTCCTTGGGCGGGACGCTCACGACAAATAGAACGTCATCCCGAATGGGTTTCGTTGTGTCGGGCTTTTCGGCCGCCATTGGGTTTCATGAGTTCTCTCTTCGGAATGACAACGACGTACAAATCTTGGCCAACTGGAGTGCATCGATCTATTATACCCGGCTCGCCGACGACCTTGATTTCCGAATCGGCGAAAACAATTGGTCCCTGGCAACCCTTCAGAACCTAACGACCGGCTCCGCGTTGGATCTATCCTCTGGGCTGGTCTCCCTTGTAACCAACTCGCCAGCGCTCGTGGTAGATTCGTCGGGAATAACCTTCGTGCGCGCCTCCGTAAATGTTTCCTCGAGTTCACCCGGTGCGCTATTTCTTGACTCCCTCGACATCCGCTACACCCTCTCCCTCACCACGCCCGACCTCTCCTCGGCCTTCGATACCTACCTCTGGACCACCCCCCCCAACTTGACCCGCGCCGACATCCCCCTGCGCATCTACTCCCCCGGCGCCTCCACCCTCACGATCCTCGAGTCCGCCATCACCTACGACCGCCCGCCCGTCTACTTCGACTTCCCCTCGACCGTGACCGACGAGGACGTCCCCCTCGTCACCGACCTCAACACGGTCTTCCACGACGACTGGGACAACGCGGCGCTCTCCTTTTACGTGAACCAGACCTCCGGCTTCGAGAACGCCTCCATCCACGTGTCGGGCTACAACCTCACGATCAACCCGCTCGAGAACCGCTCGGGGAACCTCGTCCTCACGGTGGAGGCCTCCGACTCGCGGGGGCTCGGCACGAGCTCCGGCCCCGTGCTCTTCTCGATCCGCCCCTTCAACGACGCGCCGCGCCTCACGATCGACCACCTGACCGTCTCGTGGGGCGGCATTGAGGCGGTCGACCTCACGCCGTTCATCGTCGACGCGGAGTTCCCCGCGCTTGCGATCACGATCACCTCGGCGACGGGCGCGACCGTCTCAGTAAGCGAGCGGAGCCTGATCTTCGACTTCGCGGTGGGCGCCCCCGACGCGCCGATGCTCATTACGCTGAGCGACGGCTCGCTCTCGGCGACCTACCCGCTCTTCGTCCACCCGCGCCAGGCGAACACGCCGCCCGTGCTGCTGCCGATCCCGACCGTTGTGATCCCGAACAACGCGGCCTGGTGGATGGACCTCGCCCCCTTCGCGCACGACGGCGAGGACAGTCTTTCGGCGCTTTCCTTCTCTCTGGCCGTCCCCCTCGCCGACCAGAACTCGCTCTTCTGGACGATCGAGCGCACTTCCGCCTCGACCTTCCTCAAGCTGATCCCGCGGGCGGGGCTCATGACCAACATCACAACCCAGCTCACCGTCACCGACACGGACGGCAACGCGAACACGACCTCGCTCGGCGTCCGGATCACGGCGCCCCCGGACACCCCGCCCCGGATTGTCGGGATCGACCCCATCATCGAGCTCGGGGCCGACCCGGCGACGATTTTCCTCGCGACGAAGTACTCGGACCTGGAGGACGCGAATGATCCCGCGCGGGTCTCGTGGGTCGTCTCGAACAACAACCCTGCGCTCTTCACCGCGGAGGTCGACCCCTCGACCCAACGCCTGCTCCTCACGCCCATGCCCGGCGCGTCCGGTCAAGGCTCCTTCACACTCACCCTGCGCGACTCCGCGGGCCTCGAGACCTCCAAGTCCTTCACCGTGACCGTCCCCACGGCTTACAGCGGCTCGAGCGCCTCGGTGCTCGCGGTCGGCCTCTTCTTCGCCGGCGTCGTTGTGTTCGCCGCCGTCGCCGCGCGCCGCGCGCGAGGCAACGGGCGCCCGCCCAAGGACACGCCGCTCGACGCGATGAAGAGGGAAGGGGGAGGCGACGTCCCGCTGCAGGTCGAGGAGGGCGCATCCGAAGGCGACCGCATGGAGATGCCCGCCCCCGAGAAAACGGAGGACGTGGGCTCTTTCCTGCGCGGGCTCACGGAGACCCCAACAGACACGGCGCCCCAGGGCGACGAGGGCGTCGTCACGCTCGGCCTCAAGTCGGGTCTCGACGGCGCGTCCGCGCCCCTCGAAGCGCCGCTTGTCTCGGGCCCCCTCGGGGCCAAGCCGCACGCGCGCCTGGCGGAACTCTACCTCTTTTCCCTCAAGGACGGCGGGATGCTCTTCGAGGTCCCCGCGCAGGGCCTCCCGCTGCTTGGCCAGGCGGACGAGAGCGAGTTCCTCCAGTGGGCCTTCGACACGGTTCGCAAGGAAGAAAAAGTGGCCGAAGCGGTTAAGGTGCTTGAGTGGAAGGGCGCGCCCGTGGTCCTGGCACGTGGGGCAGCCTTCTTCATCGCCGGCCGCGCGCGCGGCGAGGACTTCGAGCCGCTCAAGGCCAAGGTGCGCACGCTGCTCGCGGAAGTGGACAGCAACTTCCCCGGGTCGACAGCCGACTGGCAGCGAAATGATGTGGTGGAGACCGTCGGGGACATCCTGAAAAGGCTCGTGAGGTGAAGCGACTGAGCCACCGGCGAGCCCGACTCACAGCAGCCGTGCTCGTGGCGGCGCTCGTTGCCCCCTCATTACTCGCGCCGCTTTCATCGGCCAACGTGCTCGCCTCGTTCGGGGAAGGCCAGGACGCGGTCCTCGACGCCGCTCTTCCGGGCAGCGCAGGGACGCTCCCCTTCCCCAACCCCGCTCGCGCGGTCGACGCCTCGCTCACGGTCTCGACGGACGCACAGGTCGACACATGGCCGCTTGCGGCGCCGGAGAGCGCCTGGTGGTCCGAGCTCTCGGGGCCGGCCGGCGCGGTGCAAACCCTCGCGCCCTTCCAGGCGAACCCGCTCTCGGCGGGCGAGCTTGCGGCGGCGGCAACGGCGGGCGGCGCGAACCTCTCCCTGTCGACCCTTACGGCAAAACCCGCGGTCCTCGTCGAGTACAACCTCACCGGCCTTCCCCTGACGCTCCCGGTCCAAACGGCCGACCTCGTCGTCCTCGCGCAGACCGACGGCGTCTCGGTCCCCGAGATCCTCGACTTCGATGTCGACTTCTTTGTCACGGTCCCGGGCGCGCCCGCCGGGTGGCGAAGCGCGGATTTGTTCCAGGGACTCGTTGCCTCCGCAGGCCAAAGCGGAACGGCGTGGCACCCGCCCATCCGCGCTGTGGGCCCCTTTTCCTTCCTCGATATCCTGATCGCGTCCCGCAGCGAGGCTTCGCGGGGCCTAACGCTCGACGGCCTTACCGTCACGCTATCCTCGCCTCGAGTGCCCCTTGGGGCCACGCTGGTCGTCAACGAGACCGGCGAGAGTGTCTGGCGGTTCGAAGGTCCCGGCGGCGCCGACGCCGCGTTCGGTTGGACGACGGCCTTCGCCGGCGGCACACGAAGCGTCACGCTCGCCTCGAACGGCTCGGCTGTGGCGGGCGACACCCCCGACCTCTTCGCCCCCGAGAACGCGACGGTGTCCGGGGCCGTGTTCGAGGTCGCGCCGGTCCCCTTCGCGGGCGCGGCGAGCGGCACGAGCGGGGGGTCGGTCTACCGCCTCCCACCCTTCTCGGCGTCCACGCAACCGGGGCCCGCCTCCGTGCCCGGGATCCCCGTCGTTGCCCACCCCGTCCGCGGCATGCTGACACTCTTCAACCTCACGGCCCACGGAGTCCTTGACGCGCGCCACGAGGCGACCTCGCTCGTCCAGTCGATCGGCAACTTCAGCAGTTTCGAACAGGCGGCCGCCCAGACCGTCACGGTCGAGCGTGATGGGACGCTCGAGAGCGTCTCCCTGAACCTCGGGAACACGACCGGCCACGCCGTCGGGCCGCTCGCCCTCGAGGTCCGCAACGTGTCAGCCGGCCAGCCGGGCACCCTCACTCTCGCGGTCGGGACGACCAACCTCACCTCGGCCCGCCCCGGCGGCTGGATCACTTTCGCGCTCTCCCCAACGCTCCCGGTGCTCAACGGCGCGCAATTCGCGCTGGTGCTCGCCTCCCCTGGCGCCGCGGCAAACGAGACTTGGGATTGGCGCGGGCGAAACGGCGTGACCACCGACCCCTATGCTGGGGGCAGCGCGTTCCTCTCGCTGAACGCGAGCGGCAACCCGCCGTGGGCGCCACAGGCGAATACCGACATGGCCTTCCGCTTGCTCCTCGCGACGCCTTTCAACCAGACCGACATCGGGTCCCTCTCGCTCGCCGGAGCCATCGGACCCGCAGTTGGGATCGCGAACTATTCGGGGAACTCAACCGGCTGGCAGTTCCAGGCGCAGGGCCCGGCCGTCCAGCTCACCCCCGACTTCGGGGGCGGAGCCTTCTGGAATTCCACGCTTGTGAATTCCCTCCCCTACGGCGTGGATTTCGAGTGGGACGCCGCCGTAGACTACGAGCTCTTCCCGCGGAACCTCGAGATTGCGGTGGGAAACCGGAGCGCGTTCCTCACGGTGCCCGAGCTCTCCGGCCCGCTCCTCGTCGACGGCTCGGCGGATTTCGCGAACGCCTTCGCGCTCGGGGAGGGCGCCGCCACTTCCTCGAACGGGACGGCATTCCAGCTCCTCCCCATTCGGCTGCGCGGCGACGGGCCTGCCGGCGTTGTCGTGTTTGCCCCGGACCTCACCTACGATGCAACCGTCCCGGTCGGCGGCCTTGCACCTGCCTTGAACCGCGCCCTTTCGGCGATCGACGCCTACGCTCCTGCGGCCGACGTCCATTTCGGGCTCCGCGCCGCAGGCGTGGGGGCGGTCCGCCTCTCTGCGCTCAATGTGCTCTACTCCGAGCCCCCGTTCACGCCGCCCATCGTTGGCCCGCCGGTCGAAGTCCCCGAGGGCTCACAGAACGTCACCGTGGCGGACCTCTACCAGTGGTTCGCCGACGACCTCGACGGCTTCTTCCTGAACTATAGCGTGGAGTCGGTCTTCCCGGCCCTCCTCGCCCACGCCGCGATCTTCGAGTCCCTCGTGGACGGTAACCTGACGCTCACGCTGCAGGACCCAGAGTACAGCGGGCCCGTCTCGATCCGCGTGCGCGCCACGGACTCGACGGGGCTCTGGTCGGAGCAAATCTTCGACGTGACCGTACTTGCGGTGCCCGACCCGCCTTGGATCCTGCCGATCCCGGATGTCGCGCTTGCCAACACGACGGGCACCTTCGACCTGGCGCCCTACATCCGCGACAACGACACAGCGCTCGCGAGCCTCTCGCTCCGGGTCTCCTCGGTGTTCGCGCGGCTCTCGGGGACGGTTCTCACCTTCGACTACCGGCAAGCGCCTGGGTCGCTGCTCATCGAGAACATCACGCTCTCTGTGAACGACAGCACGACGAACGTAAGCGCCGTGTTCCGCGTGCTCGTGAATAACGCGGGGCGGCCGTTTATTGCGACGTCCCCACCGATCCCCGCCACGGAAGGTCACAACCTGACGATCTTCCTCGACCCCTATGCCTCGGACGACCGCGACGCGACGAACCAGCTCGTATGGGGGCTCCTGCGCGTCGTGGGCGTGGGCGCCATCCCGGGCGACGCAACCGCGCGCATCGATCCCCTGAACCGGACGCTCGAGTTCCGAGGAACGGCGATCGGCGACGTGGAGGTGGGGCTTACCGTCGAGGACACCGACCACAACCTGGCCACGGGCGCGCTGCTCCTGCGCGTGACCTCAAACCTGCCGCCGTCGCTCGGCGCGCTAGACGGCCTTCGGCAGAGCCTTCCCTCCGGGGGCGAGTTGCGCCTCAACATTTCCGAGTACCTAACAGACGCCGACGATACGTTTGCCAACTTCACGTTCGTCCTCGCCTGGGACAACGGTACCATCGTGACGGCCGACCGGCAAGGCGGCGTCCTGGTCATCCGGTCACTGGGCGGTGCCGGTGGCCACGCGCGCGTGACGATCGTCGCGACGGACCCTGCGGGGGCCTCGGTGTCGGCCTCCGTGGAGGTCGACGCGCAAGCTTCGGCTGGCGGGGGGAGTTTCCCGTTCATCCTGCTTGGCGCGGCGGTCGCCGTCGGAGTTGGCGGCTACCTCTTCCTCTCCTACCGCAAGGGCAAGGCGCGCCATGGGTCGCTCGGGAGCTTCAAGCGCGAGGACGCGGACATCGAGGAGAACGAGGA
>JBGPNV010000157.1:0-6107 GCA_041487695.1 Thermoplasmata archaeon
CGCATCGAAAGCCAGGAGCGCCACAATCCCGGCAGCCGCGGCCTCGACCATGGCCTCACCCCTTGCGGCCGACGACCGTGAGCACGTCTTCGTCGGCCATCACGTGGTCAAGGCCGACCGTCTGGCCCGGGAAGCGCGCGCTTTTGCCCCACACATTCGCGTAGCGGAAGCGCCGCTTCAATTCACGGTGGATGTGGTCGCACACGTTCTCCACCTTCGTGCCCGACTTCATGATCAAAGGCTCCTTGAGGTCGGCCTCGCCGCCCTGGGGCCGCAGGTAGATCCGGATGAACTTCATCTGGTCGTAGACCAGGTCTTTGAGGTCCTCGAGCCCCTCTCCCTTCTCCGCGGAGATCTCGACCACCTTCCAGCCCTTGAGGACGCGGCGCGAGCGGCCGAGCATCGTCGAGTCGGCCGCGTCGATCTTGTTGAGCGCCACGATCCCCGGCAGGTACACGCGGTTGCCGGCAAGCGTGTCGATGAGCTGCTCGTCGGTCACATTTTCGCGGATCACGACGTCGGCGTTGAGGAGCCCGTACTCGGCCACAAGCGCGGCGGCAAATTCTGCGTTGAGCTGCTTCTGGGGCGAGGTGAAGTGCACCTGGATGCCCCCCCGCATCGCTTTCGTGACGCGGATGTCCGCGCGCCTCTCGTTGAGGCGGATTCCCGCGGTGCGCAGCTCGTCGGCGAGCACGGAGACGTCCGGCGTGAAGACGTCCGCGACGAAGATCACGAGGTCGCTGGCCCTTGCCACCGCGATGACTTCGCGCCCGCGGCCCCGCCCGGCTGCCGCGCCCCGGATGATGCCGGGCAGGTCGAGGACCTGGATCTCGGCCTTGCGGTGGTAGAGGATCCCTGGGATCACGTCCACGGTCGTGAACTCGTAGGCCGCCACATCGGAACGCGCGTCCGTGATGCTGTTGAGCAGCGTCGACTTGCCCACACTCGGGAACCCGATGAGCGCGGCCGAGGCGTGCCCGCTCTTCTTCACGGCGAAGGCGCGCCCGCCGGCGCCGCCCCGCGCCGCCGCGCGCTTTTCGGCCTCGGCCTTGAGGCGGGCGACCTTCGCCTTGAGGCGCCCGATGTGCTGCTGGGTCGCCTTGTTGTACTCGGTCTCCGAGATCTCCTTCTCGACCTCGGCGATCTGCTGTTCGATGTTCGCCATTGCCTTAGCGGTGCCCCAACCAGGCCGCCGGATTTAACACTCCCGCAGGGGGCGCGCTAAAAGTGGAACGCGCTGTTCAGCACCCACGCCACATAAATGCCCGAAAAGAGCGCGCCCGGGACAATGCTCTTCGTCCGGTCGTAGAGGAGGGACGAGACAAGCCCGATGGCCACCGTGAAGGCGATGGCGTCCCCCGGGACCGAGGCGTACCCGCGGAAGACCCACGCCAGCGCCCAGGTGACCATGGCGAAGTAGAGGACGCTGCCCACGAGGACGTTCACTGCCGACCGAAGGAGGCCTGCGGAGGGCGCGACGGCCGTCACGATCCCTCGCAGGCGCCTCTGGACCCGCAGGCGCAGGAAGGCTTCGAAACCGAGCATGACGAGGATGAGGAGGCCCGCCGGCAGCAGGAACGTGGCGGAGCGGGGCGCGTTGTAGCCGAGGAAGAGGAGGTACGCCAGCGCCGCGCCGACAAGGATCATCCCGAGGACGGGCAGGACGACGAGCAGCGAACGCGTGAGGTTCTCACCCTCTTCGAAGGCGCGGTCGTCTCGCCCGCGGACAAAGCGCTCGACGCGGGAGAGGGGCAGGACACAAGCCACGAGGCCAAGACCTGCAAGGAGCACGGCGCTGAAGAGCGAAGGCGCGGGCAGCACGCCACTGAAGAGGAGGGGACGCGCGCCGGGCGCGACGAAGAGGCCGGCCGCGAACACGACGGCGCCGAAGACGACAACGTCGGCCACGCCGAAGGCCCAGCCGAAGAGGGGCTTGCCCTCGGCGTAGAAGGTGTAAAGCCGCACGCGTTGGCTCTCCCGCGTGCACCAGAACTCCCACGAGAGCCAGGCGACGGGGAGGTTGAGGACCGCGAGGAGGAAGGCGAGCGTCGAGGCGTCCTGCCGGAACGCGGGGTAGACCGGGTCGATGGGCGGTTGGGCCGCTCCGCGGGTCTTGAGTTCAATGAACCCGATCGTGCGCTCGACGACCCCAAGGGAGTCGAGGTCGTGGTTGAGGCCGGGCAGCAGTTCGATGAGCTGGCCGTTCCGCTGCGTCAGGTTGAAGGCGACGACCGCCTGGTCGGGCGGGATCAGCGTGTCGTCGAGCCCGTGGATGAAGAGCGTGGAGTTGGGGCGAAGGCCCGCGATGTAGGTGATTGGCGAGCGGACCGCGAGCTGCTGGGGCTCGAGGATGTCCTGCGGCAGCACGCGCTTGTCCGCGACGAAGGCGACCGTCTCGTGGTTCTCTTGGTCGAGCTTCTGGAGGTCGGTTGGCGCGCCCCACGTGACCGTCGCGTTGACTTGCGTCGAGGCCTTCGAAGCCGCCGTGAGCGCGACCATGCCCCCGAAGGAGTGGCCCACGATCGCCATCCTCTGGCTGTCCACGCCGGGCTGCTCACGCAGGAACTCGACCGCGTGGGCCACGTCCTCCGGCTCGGCGTCCGGCAGCCCGAAGGTGCACACGCCCGTCGACGACCCGTGGTCCCGCAGGTCGATCGCCAGCACGACAAAGTCGTGGCGGGCAAGCTCGACGGAGAGCCGGTTCAGGTTCTCCTTGTAGCTCGTGAGCCCGTGGACCACCACGACGCCGGGTTCAAGGTCAGTAAGCGAGGCCTTCTTGAAGATCGCCCCGGCGATCCTCACGCCATCGGTCGACTCGAAGTCCACATAGCTCACGGAGACTCCGGGGCTTGCCGAGAAGTCCGACCAGTAGAGCGCGGCAAAGAGCAGGCAGAAGAGGAGGAGGAAGGTCGCGAACACTTCGAAGACGCGCACGCGGCGGCGCCGGACCGCGCTCTCGCCTGCCACCTTTCGCCCCCCGGCCCCCTTGGAGCCGTGGCCGCCTTAATAGGCTCACCGTTGCAAGGGGGCCGCGGGCCGGCCCCCTAGTAGGCCTGCTCTTCCCAGAAGCGCATGATTTCCCAGTCGTCCTGCTGCTGGCCCTCTTCCTGCTCGGTCACGCGCAGGCCCCACTGCCGCTCGAAACCGCGCAGGACCTCCTTCTCGCCCTCCGTGCCCACGAACTGCGACAGGAGCAGGGTGTTGCCCTTCTTCGTCCCCTTGAAGGCCCCCGCCATCTCGCCCTTGTTGAAGATCACGAAGCAGCTGCCGATCCGGAAGCGCCTCCGGATTTCGGCCGCCAAGAAGAGGGCAAGCTGGTCAAAAGGCGAGAGGACGAAGGACTCCTCGCACACGATGCGCCCGATACCCTCGACATCGGCCGCGATCATCCAATAGAGCGTCTCGTCGCCCTCGATGAAGAAACCCTTCACGAGCCTCGAGGCCTTCTCCTGCTCGGACAGGTAGTCCCGGATCTCGTGCATCCTGAACTCGTGCTTGGTCATCCTGGCAAGCCCTTCGGCTGACACGAGCCCGAAGTTCGTGACGAGCCTTTCGAGGATGATCCGGCGCGCCTGCTCCTGCGTCTCGACGGCCTCCCCGATGCGCAGGTACTTGTTCTGGCCGTTGCGCACGACGAAGAGGCCCTCGTAGAGCGCGTTGAATGCCTCGTCGAAGTCCTTCGGGTCCATCTCGACGCGCTCAAAGAGCTCCTTCCTCGACACCGCGTCGAACTTCGGCAGCTGCTCCATGAGCTGGCGCATGGGCGGCGTGAGCGGGCGCGACTTCGCCTTCTTGTAGAGGCGCAGGTCGCTCTTCAGGCAGTAGGTGAGGTGCGCGGGGATCACAAGGCCGGCCATGAGCTCGTTCTCGCGCAGGTGCCTGCGCAGGCGCCGGAAGCGCTGGACGCGCAGGTAGGACTCGAAGTCCGAGCGGATGCCCCCGAACTTTTGCGCGAGGCGCAGGACGTCGCGCACCTTGTTGTCCGGGTGGATGTGCTGCTTCCAGAGCAGGTAGGCGTACACGTCCTTCCTCTTGAAGACGCTCGGGATGAGCGCGCCCTTGATGAGCATCCCCTGGAGGACGTGGTACCCCTTCGACCGGAACACGTCGATGACGGCTTCGTCGAGCTCCTCGATCGGCGTCTCAAAGACCTTGCGGATGCGCAAGATCTCGATGCCCATCATCTTGTAGAACTCCATCATCCGGTCGAGCTCGTCGAGCAGCTCCGGCAGGACGGACTCGTCCTCGAGCATGACCTCGCGGATGTCGACGGCCCCGGACATCTTCCACTTCTCGATCATCCCGACGAGCTCGCCGTCTTTGATCACCGGGTAGATCCAGCCCTCGCCGTACTTCGTCGTGAGTTCGGCCCACATCGGCTGGACAAACGGGTCGTAGAGCGAAAGGATGCGCAGGCGGTCGTGGACTTCGTCCTGGACCGGCTTCTTGACGAGCGACTCAAGCTCGTCGTTCAGGATGTACATGTCAATCGAGGTCTCGCCGACGACCGTGACGCGTGTGGCCATGTCCTCGTCCTCGAGTTTGTTGAGGATCGAGAAGACCTCGTTGAAGGAGAAGCCCGTGAAGCCGCGGATCGCGGTGAAGGACGCCGGCCCCGACGACTTGAGGAACTGGAGGATCACGCGGCGCTTCGCGTCTTTCACGATCTGGCGCACCGGGTAGGGGATGTACACGTTGCGCGAGGACCATGACTTTCGCTCCTCCGCCTTGCGGCAGATGAACATGTTCCGGTCGAGCCGGTCGATGATCTCCTGCACGTGCTCCTTCGGGAGGTGGAGCTTCTTCCCCAATTGGCTCGCGGTGACGCCCCCCGACGCCCGGATGATCTCGAGCGCCTTCTCGTCCCCGCGCAGCGGCGCCTCCTGGCGGTACGCCGAGGCGAGCATGTCGCAGTACTTGTCGTGCGCGAAGCCGACCTGCCGGCGTACGAAGCGCCCGTGGCGGACCTCTTCGCGCTCCCGGCGGTCCCACCAGTCCTCGATGTCGAACTTCTTCACGCGGCTGAAGACGTCGTAGACGAGCCCCGCGCTCATGAACGCCTCGAAGTAGTCGTCGATCGTTTCGAACTGCTCGAACTGCTTCGCGATGATGTGCTGGATCACCGTGTGCTCGTCGAGCAGGACCGCGCCCTCGACCTGGCCCTCGATGCCCTTCTTGTCCTCCGTGAGCATGTACTGGGGCCGCTCGCCGACGACGTAGTACCCTTCCGTCACCTTCTGCTCCTTGAGGAGCGCGTTCAGCCCCATGGACATCACTTCCTCGTAGAGGCTGAGGTCGTAGGCGAGCCGGCCGCGCGTCACCGGCGCGAAGTATTCGAGGTACGCGACGACGATGTGCTTCACGGCCGTCTCGAAGTCCGCGCGGTCGCCCTGCGGCCGGGCGCGGAAGACCAGGGAGCCGTCCTCCGTGATCCCCGCGACGCGCACGAGGTTCTTCGTCTCGAGCGAGCGCAGGATGTCGGCCGCGATGATTTCCTCGTCCTCGTCGAAGGCGTCCTCGAGGCCCTCGAGCGCGGATTTGAGTTGCTCCGGCGTCTTGCCGGCGCCCAGGAGGTCGAGGGTGCGCTTTTCGCTCGCCGTCAAGGTGCCCGCGTGCCGGTAGACCGCCGCGAAGCGCCTGGCAAGGCTCGCGGGGATCCACATGCGGTCCTGGATCCAGACCGACTCGATGCGGCCCTCCTTCAGGAGGTCGTCCGCCCATTTGGCGATGGCGTCGGGCGCGGAGCTTGTGAACTCGTAGAGCGAGGGGCGCGCGTACTTGAACGCGTGGACGGCGCCGAGCTTCTCGAGCGCCTCGAGCATTTCGCCCTTCGAGGAGAAGCGCAAGAGCTCCTTCTTCGACGCGAAGTACCGGTCCACGCGCTCGCGCTCGAACTTGGGCGCCTCCGTTTCGCCGCCCTCGACGACCTTCGTGAGGATCGAGTCCTGGAGTTCCTTGAGCAGCGCCGTGCGGTCTTCGAGGGTGAGCAGGTCCGTCATCCCCATGAGGATGACATTGAGGGCGAAGGGCGAGGGGATCTGGCTCCAGTCGCGGAAGGCGAAGGTGATCTTGCCCGCGCTCACGTCGGCGATGACCACGCGCGCGTC
>JBGPNV010000158.1:0-6040 GCA_041487695.1 Thermoplasmata archaeon
ACCACGATGTCCACACCGGGCGCTGCGACCTCGGGCTTTCGGTCCGGGTCCCCTTGGAGAGGGATGTTGCGCCCCGCGGAGGAGAAGGGTGCAACGGTGCCCGCCTGGTCGACGGCGGCGACACTGATCGCGTCGGTCGCGACAGAGGGCGCCGCGACCTGGCCGTCGTCCGACTCGCCGTCGTTGCCCGCCGAGCCCACCACGAGGACGCCTTGGGCCGCCGCGGACTCTACGGCGTTTACGGAGGCCGACCCGAGGAGCCTCACAAGCTTGGCGGCCGCGCCCCCAAGGGAAAGGGAGATGATGTCGGCGCCGTGGCCCGCCGCATCGCTGATGGCCTTGGCGATGGTCGCGTCGTCCCCGCTCCCGTCGGCGGCGATTGCCTTGATTACGATGAGGGTAACGCCAGGCGCCCCGCCTGCCAGCGACCCCCGTCCCGCGAGAATCGAGACCATGGCGCTGCCATGGCCGTTGTCGTCGTAGGGCGTGGCCACGCCGCCCACGAGGTCCTCCCAGAATGCGAGGGTAAGCCCCCGGAGGTTCGGGTGCTCCAGGTCGACGCCGGTGTCGATCACCGCGACGGTGACACCGGCACCTGTGAGGTGCTGCGCGGACATGAGGTCGATTTGTACCATGGCAAACGCCCACGATGAGCGGGAGGGCCCGCTGCCCGTGCAGCCGGCCGCTGCGACGGCCAAGGCAAGGACGACCGCGGCCAGGGTGACGGCGCGCCTCTCCATCGTTTCCCCATTGCCCGGACGCCCGATTTGAGGCTTTGCGCATGTCCCCAGGTGCGCGGACAGAGGGCGCGCGCACAAGTTTGATATCCGCTTCGCCCGCTCAACAAACCGTCCGGCCAAGCGCGGGGGGAAACGCCTTGCACAAGGTGATGGCAAGCAGGCGCGCCCTGGAGCGGCGCCCCGCCAATGCCGCCGCCAGGCTCCAGGGCGCGAGCGGCGTCGCGCTCCTTTCTTCGCGCGACATCGTCCGCGCGCTGGGCGACGAGAAGTGCATCGTGATGGCGTGCAACACGCGCCTCCACGAAGTCGTCCCCGGGATCATGCGGGCGGCCGAGGAACTCGACGCGCCCGTCGCCTTCGAGCTTGCCAAGTCCGAGCACGGGCTCGACGGGGGCTACACGGGCCACACGCCCGAGTCGTTCTTCAAGACGATCGTGGGCTTTGCCGAGTCCACGGGCTTTACCCGGCCCTTCTTCATCCACGGCGACCACATCACCGTGAAGGATGAGTCCGAAAAGGAAGTCGAGGGCTCGCGCAAGCTCATCGAGGCCGAGATCAAGGCGGGCTACACCTCGTTCTGCATCGACCCCTCGTTCAACCCCGTGCCCGTGAACGTGAAGATCATGAAGTACCTCGCGCCCCCCGTGTTCGAGCTCGGCATCGGCCTCGAGGTCGAACTCGGGGAAATCAAGCACACGACGGCCTCGGAGGAGGGGCACATCACGAGCGTCGAGGAAGCCGTGCAATACATGAAGGGCCTCGCGGCCGCGGGGGTCGCGCCCACCCTCCTTGCAATCAACAACGGGTCGAAGCACGGGAACTACAAGGAGGGCGAGGAAGTCCACATCGACCTCAAACGGACCGGCGAGATCTTCGAGGCCGTCCGGAAGTGGGGCGTCTTCCTCGCGCAGCATGGGATCACGGGCACGCCGCCGGCTCTGATTGGGCAGTTTGCCGAGCACGGGATCCGCAAGGGCAACGTGGGGACCCTCTGGCAGAACATCACCCACGCAAACCTCCCGCCCGAGCTCTTCGCCAAGATGCAGAAGTGGGCCGCGGACAACGGCAAGGACATCAAGTTCACCACGAAGCCGTTCCGGCCCGAACTCGACCAGATGGGCAAGGAGAACCAGGAGCGGATTGCCGAGGCGGCCTACCGCGAGGCGAAGGCCCTCCTCTCGCAATTCCGGGCCAAGGGGCGCGGCTCGCTTGTCCTTTCCAAGCTCGCGGCGTGAGGGCCGCGGCGGGGCACCGTTTAAGGCCCGGCGGGGCGCTTGCCGCGCGTGGCTGACCCGCCTGCCCGTGCGCCCACCGGCGAGACGCCTTCTGCATTGGAGCAGGCCAGCGAGTCCCTTGTCGACCTCTACGAGTCCCACCGGCGCGGTGTCCTCAAGCGGCGGTGGGGCGTGAAAGACGCCGAGGCGTTTGCACGGGCCTTTGGCCCGGCGCGCAGGCCCATCGACGCTCGCTTCGGGCGCCTGATGGAGAAGGGCCGGCGCGTCCGCACGCAGGGCGCCGACGAGGCGCTCATGCGAGCCGCCTCGCGCGTCCTTGGGGAACTCGAGCGGGCCGACCTGCAGGCGGGGCTCTTCGGCGAGGCGGCGGCCTTGGCCGTCCTCACCTTCTACGTGGGCGACTTCAAGGAGGCCCTCCACTGGGTCAACATGGCGGCCCGGCTCGACCCGGACGAGCCCTCGAACAAGCTGAACGGCGCGCTGCTCTCCGCGGAGTTCCTCGACTTCCCGCTCGCGCTGCGCCTCGTGGACGAGATCCTGCGGAAGAACGCCGACATCAAGGAGGCCTGGGCGGTCAAGGCGCGCGCGCTCCAGGGGCTGCGCCTCACGGAGGACGCCAAGGCGGCCGTTCTCGAGAAGCGGGGCGAGCTCGAGGGGGCCCGCGCCCTGCGCAAGAAGGCCAAGGGCCGCCTCACGGAGGCACGCTCCGCGCTGCGCGAAGTCGCGCGCCTCGACCCGAACGACCCGCTCGCCTTCTACGAGCTCGGGAAGTTCGACTTCACCCACGGCCACCTCAAGGAGGCTGCCGACGCCTACGGGTCGGCCGTTGCGCTCGACCCCTCCTTGAAGCTCGCTTGGTACCAGAAAGGCACCGCGCACCTCATGCGCGAAGAAGTCGACGCCGCGCTCGCCGCGTTCACCCGGGGGCTTGCGCTCGACCGGCGCGAGGCGAGCTCGATCCACTTCAAGATCGCCGCCCTCTACGCGCTCAAGGGCGAGACCGGGAAGGCCTTCCTGTGGATCACCTCGGGCCTTTCCCTCAACAAACCGAACTTCTACGCGGAAATCTACCGGATCGAATTTGCCCCCCTGTGGAGCGACGCGCGGTGGGACGGCCTCCTTGAGACGTTCTTCCACGACACGGGATTCCAGCACACGAAGGCGGCCCAGGCGGAGGTCGGGTTCTCCTGGGGGCTCTTCGAACACGGGAGCGTGCTCTTCTATGATTCCCTTGTCGACGCGTTCTCGACCGCCGAGGCCCTGCGGCGCGAAGGGGACTTCGAGAAGGCCCGCGCGTACTATGAGAAGCTCGTCGCTCTGCTGGACCGGGAGGCCCACACGAAGAAGGCCGCCGCCGTCCGTGGCCGCCTCGAGAGTTTGCCCCCCGCGGGCCCGCCGTCTGCCTCGTGACCCGCCCGCCCACCCTCATCACGCATGCGTCTAGATAAGTACCCCAAGGGGGTGAGCGAAAGCGCCCTCCGGCGCCGATTGGGGCTGGAACCTTCAAATCGCGCGCCTCTGATGCAGACCGCTGAAGGGGGCTTCTCCATGCGCCTTGGCGTCCTTACCGGCGGGGGCGACTGCCCGGGCCTCAACGCCGCCATCCGCGCCATCGTCGTGCGCGCGGCCGAAATCGGCGACGAGGTCGTCGGGTTCGAGGAGGGTTGGAAGGGCCCGCTCGAGGGCCTCTCGCGGCGCCTCACCCCTTCGGATGTCGAGGGCATCCTGACGGAGGGGGGCACGGTGCTCCTCACCTCCCGCACAAACCCCTTCAACGTCGAGGACGGGCCGAAGACGATCGCGCGAAACCTCGAGAAGGCCCGCATCGACTGCCTCATCGGCATCGGCGGCGAGGACACGCTCGGCGTGCTTGCCAAGCTTTCGGAACTCGGGGTCTCGGCGATCGGCGTGCCCAAGACGATCGACGCCGACCTTAGCGCGACGGAGTACACGATCGGCTTCAACACGGCCATCACCGTCGCCACCGAGGCGCTCGACCGGCTCCACACCACGGCTCGCTCCCACAAACGGGTCCTTGTCTGCGAGATCATGGGCCGCCACGCCGGGTGGATGACCTGGGCCGCCGGGATCGCAGGCGGCGCCCACGCCGTCCTTTTGCCGGAGGAGCCGTTCGACCCGGAGGAGGTGGCCGCCATGGTCTCGAAGCGGTTCGCCGCGGGCAAGCGCTGGGCCGTCATCGCCGTCGCCGAAGGGGCGGTCCCCAAGGGCGGCGCCGAGGTGCTCAAGGCCGCCGAAAAGGACGCCTTCGGGCACGCGGCGCTCGGCGGCGTGGCCCTGTGGCTCGCCGGCGAGGTCGAAAGGCGGACAGGCATCACGGCTAGGCACGTCGTGCTCGGCCACGTCCAGCGCGGCGGCTCCCCGACCGTCGTCGACCGGCTTGTGGCGACCCGGCTTGGCCTTGCCGCCGTCGAGGCCGCCCACGCCGGGCGCTTCTCCACGATGGTCGCGCTTCAGGGCGACGAGCCCACGCTCGTGCCGCTCGCCGAGGCCGTCGGCCGCCTCCGGACCGTCCCCCCTTCGCGCCGCGCGGAAGCGCGCGCGTTTTGGGGCGTGGACTAACACTACCTTGGGGCTTTGAATCGACGTCCTGATTCGTCTCCCCTGCCTCTACTCGCCTGGGATGGTCCTTGTCACTACGCCAGTTTCAGCGAACGCTCCGCCCCTCTCGCCAATTCTTAGACCGTTTCCGTGGCGCGCTCACCACGCGCCTCGATGGCTCCTCGTGGCCATAAAACGAGGACACGCGCCGCGCTGGCGATGCCTATTTCCGCGCTCTGCTCCTGCCCGGTGAGCGGGAGAGCATGCAGCCGCTCGCACGCGCGGCCGACGCGAGCTATGATTCTCTCCAGCAGTTCGTGACGGACTCGCCTTGGGACCCGTTCGCCGTCATGGAGCGGGGTGCCGAGGTCCTCCTCGAGGATGGGCTCGTCTCCCCTCGCGGACTCCTCGTCCTTGACGAGGTCGGGTGGGTCAAGCAGGGAAAGTCATCCGTCGGCGTCGGGCACCAATACTGCGGAGCGGTCGGCAAGACGGCGAACTGCCAAGTCGCCGTCGACCTTGTTTACTCGATACCCGGCGAACCCCGAAATGCCGACACCCAGCACTTCGCGCTGGCGATGATGCTCTACCTTCCCGAGAGGTGGGTGAAGGACGCCAAGCGGCGCAAGGCGACGCGGATCCCTCCGCGCCAGCCCTTTCGCACGAAGACTGAGATCGGTCTCGTTCTTGTCGACCTCGCGCTCAAGAAGGGCCTCCCGTTTCGTGCCCTCGCGGGAGACGCGACCTATGGTTCCGATGGCTCCTTCCGCGCGGGGCCTGCGCGCGCGGGGAATCTCGTACGCCCTCGGTATCCAGCTCACGCACAGTCCGCTCTTCATCCCGGAGGACACCCCCTTAGAGCCTGCGGGACGGGGTCCCACAGGTCGGCCGCGGACGATCGCGCGCTACCCCGATTCGGTCGAGTCGATGACCGCCGCGCAGTGGGCGAAACGCTTGCCGAGGAGTGCTTGGAAGACCGTCCGGTGGAGCGAAGGCTCGAAGGGGAGCAACCTCTCGCGACCGTTCGCGCGTGTGCGCGTACGGGTCGTCAAGGAGCGAGAACTTCGGAGGGCGACGGACGAGACGGGATGGCTTCTGCTCGAGCAGCGGGACGACGAGTTGAAAGCGTATTTCTGCTGGGGCCTGGACGATGCAACCCTGAAGGAGCTCGTGAGGACTGCGCACGGACGCTGGGTGATCGAGCAGTTCCACCAGCAGATGAAAGGCGAGGTTGGCTTCGACCACTTCGAAGGGCGCACGTGGCCGGGGTGGCACCATCACGCGGCCATGGTGATGCTGGCGTACAACTACCTGCAATGGGCGCGGGTGAAGGCGCCGAAGGGTGAGCCGCTGCCGACCCTGCCGGAGGTCCACCGGCAGTACCTGTTCGACGCGGCGGTCCTGCAGTTGAAGGAGCAGAGGGGGCTCTCGAAGGCGCATGCGGAAAGGGAGGCGGAGAGGCTTTGGCCGTGGTTCAAGCCTGGCTAAACCGCCAAGGTGGTGCTA
>JBGPNV010000159.1:0-6017 GCA_041487695.1 Thermoplasmata archaeon
CGCTATTTCTCTGGCGAACGGTAGATCTGACACAGCCCGCGCTGTTAGACAAGCGTTCCCTCGTCGCCTTTTACTACCTGATGGTGCTCGGTGTGCCGATCGCGCTGCTTTTCGGTGCGCGCGCGACCGCCGCGACCCGAACGGATGCCACGGAGAATCCGTCCTCGTCTCGCTCCACGACCAGGTGGAATGGCCTCGTCGGCCTCGCAAAGGGCCCTCGGGCCAGGCGAGCATTTGACGCTCTGCCAGAGGGTCGCAACGGGTCACCGCTCGACCGCCGCGAGCCCCACGCCGTGTTTCTCCGCCAAGAAGCAGAACGCCTGCACCTTGCGCCGGTGGAAGTCGCCGCCCCGTTCTTTCCACCTGAACATCTTCCTCTCGTCGGCATCGAGGGCCTTGCGCAGGAGCGGCACCTCGCCGCGCGAAAGCCACCCGCGCACGCGTCCGCCCTGCATCCACCCCACCATCCCCCCCGCGAGTTTGCCGTACCAGTTGTAGGCGTCCAGCGAGAGTTCCTTCGCCGCCGCGACGAAGCCGTCGAGCGTCTCGCCCTCGTCCGTGCGCGCAAGGAGCGCGCCGTTCCACCCCTGCGTCTTGCCCGTGCATACGCAGAAGGCGTCCACGACCTCATTTACCGCTTTCGCCCAAGCGGGCGGGTCCATCACCCGGTCCCTGCCCGTGTGCGGGTCAAAGAGGAGCGCGTGCGCCGCGATGAGGTCCTCCGGCGGCTCGCCAACCGGGATCTTCGCGACCGCCGCGGCGGCGGCCTCGATCGCCGCGCGTGTCCGTTCGACATCGATCCACTTCGCGTCGGTCCGTGCGACCCTTTCGAGGAGCCGCTCCAACGGGCGCGGGTCGTGCTCCACCACGAGCACCGCCGCGGCAGGGACGACGGCCTCCGCGAAGCGGTCCGCGAGGAAGGGGTGGAACTCGAGGAGCGCCGCCTCGACCACGCCGACCGCGATCGACTGCGGCCTAATTCAGCTTGCCGAGGGCGCCGGCTTCAGAGCGGCGAAGGCCGCAAGGGCCACGAGCGCCACCGCCGCCCCCACGAGGAACGGGGCCGCCGGATTGTTGAAGGCGCTCCAGAGCACACCGGCCATAAGGCTCCCCGGCAAGGTGAGCAAGCCGAGGACCGTCCCCTGGGCTCCAAGCGCTGTCGCGCGCAGGTCCTTCGGGCAGATTTCGGACATGTAGGCACGGTACGAGGCTTCCCACACGGCCGTAAAGGCGCCGTACACGAGGAACGCGCCGAACGCGGCTTCGTAGGAATTGATGAGCGCGAAGGCGACGCACGCCGCCGCGAAAAGGACGAATGAGGCGCCCACAAGCACGCGCCTTCCGAGCCGGTCCGCGAGCACCCCCGCAGGGACGGAGAGTGCCGTGGCCACCGCGTTGAAGGCGATGTACGCGATGAGCCCGGCCGCCACCCCGCTCGAAAACTGGCTCACCCGTAGGATGAAGAGCCCGATCGTGAAGTTGCCGACGGCGAAGATCCCCGACACCCCGATGAACCGGCGGACTGGCGAGGGAAGCGCGTGGAGCGCCTGCACTAGCCCGGGCCGCGCGGCGGCATCCTTTGCCGCCTGCAGCGCAGGCCGTTTCGGTTCGCGAAGGCCCACGAGCAGGAGTGCCACGGAGACCGCCCCCGGGATGGCGGCCAGGAGGAAGATGAGCTGGAAAGTCGAGAGGGACGCGGCCCCCTGGCCCGCCAGGAAGAGCACGAGCCCCAGCGCGATCACCGAACCACCGATCGCCCCCGCCGTGTCGAAGGCCCGGTGGAGGCCGAAGGCGCGGCCGAGGATCTCCTTCGGGGCCGCATCCGCGATGGCCGCGTCGCGCGGCGCGCCTCGGATCCCCTTGCCCGCCCGGTCGAGGACGCGCGCGGCAAGCGCCTGCGGCCACACGAAGGCCAGCGCGAGGACCGGCTTTGCCACGGTACCGATGCCGTAGCCCGCCACGATGTAGGGCTTGCGCCGCGCCATCCGGTCGCTCCGGTGGCCCACCCAAACCTTGAGGAGCGCCGTCGTCGAGTCGGCCGCACCCTCGACGAGCCCCACCACCGCGACCGGCGAGCCCAGCGCGCCCACGAGGAAGAGCGGGATGAGCGGTGTGATCATCTCGCCCGACAGGTCGTTGAGGAGCGAGACGAGACCGAGCAGGACGACCACGCGCGGTACGCCGAGCAGCATCCGCGCCGCGGGACGGCTGTCACCTTGCAAGCCCGACGTAGATGAGCCCACGGCGCTGCACCTCCGCCCGCGGGATCACGCCACGCGCGTCGACCACGGCCGCGCCGACCGGCAGCGATTGGAGGATGTGCGGCGTTCGCGCCAAGTAGTAGTCGTGCGGCGTCATGAGCGCGAGGACATCGGCGCCTGCAATGGCCACATCGAGGTCCTCCTCCAGGCGCAGCTCCGTGTGCCCCGCCGCGTGGGGGTCGTGGACCTGGACATTCGTGAACCCCAGGGTCTTGAGCTCGTCGAGGAACGAGAAGGTCGGCGAGAGCCAGGGGTCGGCCGTGTTTGGCTCGGCTGCGACGCCAAGGACGGCGACCTTCGAGTACTTCGCCTCCTTGCGCGAGCGTTTGAGCGCTCGCACGGCGAGCCTTGCAAGGACCCGCGGTGTGCTCTGGAACACGGAGTCGGCCGCATCGATGAGCGGCAGGCGCAGCCGGTTGTGCGTCGCGGCCTTGAGCAGCGTCATGTCGTCCGGGGGGCGCAGCGGCGAGACGTCGGCCCTCGGCAGGTCCACGCCGCGCCGCGGCGACTTGCGGAGCAATTCGCGTACACGCGACGGGGACGCGCCGAACGCGTCGCACGCGAGCGCAATCTCCGTCGAGAGGGCTCGGTGGACCTCCAGGATCGCTCCTTCCGCAGCGGTTACGAGGGCCGCCGTCGGCATGTCGCAGAGGTCGAGTTCGCCTCGTGAGATGCCCTTGTAAAGGTCGATCGCGCGCTTGGCCGAGGTCGCGTCGGCCCTGCCGATGATCCGGTTGTACCGCTCCGGGAACTCGAAGAGGTCGGCGCCCTGCACGCGCTCGGGAACCGCGGCAAGGAAGACCCCGACGAACGCCTGCTGTCCCGACGCGCGCTCGAGGCGCGGGCGCACGAAGTCGCGCACCGTGCCGGGCGGCACCCTCGTCGCCACCACCACGAGCGCCCCGGGCGCAATGTGGCCCTCAAGCTGGTCAAAGAGCGCGCCGAGCGGGCCCAATTCGAAGGCCTTCCGGGTCGGGTCGGCTTTGAGCTCCGGCGCCAGCACAATCGCGTCGCAGCCCTCCACAACCTGCGGGTCGTCGCTTACTTCGAGGGTGCTTTGACTCCGTGCGTCGATGAGCAACCGCTGGGCCGCCGGCGGGAGCCCCGAGTGAGGGAGCTCGCCCGCCCCGAGCGCCTCGGCCACCTCGGGCGTGGCCGTGACCGCCCTCGTGGGCGTGCCCGCCGCGGAAAACTTGAGCGCGAGCGACAGCCACTCATCTCCGGATCCTAGGACTGCAACGGGCATGGGCGACCGGCAAACAATGGGGTCTCTATCGCCTTAAGCGTTAAGGCCCGCCGTCGGGCGATGGTTCCAGTCGAGCTGGAGCGTGGGATTGACGTCCTCCGCCCTGCCTGGCGCCAGGGCCCCAGGGCTTTTATCCTCGACCTTGCCCCTTCCCTGCCTGGCCGCGCCCCAGGGATGGGGCGCGGGGGATGCACGGGCAGCGACCGGCAACGAGCGTAGAGCACGTTCGGCCCGTCCAGTACGGGCCGATTTTCTCAAGCCTGATGGCTGGCCGCGCGCCCTTCAAGTAGCCAGCGGAGGGAGGGCCCACGTTCAGGAGGCTGGGAACATAGCGGGCGCCTTGCTGGGGGACCTCCGGAAACACCGGCGCCCGCCTTTGACGATCTTGCTCCTGCCGCGCCGCAAGGAGCCGCCGCACCTGGAGGACCTCACCAAGCTCGAGCCGGGGGTCGCGGACGCGCCGGCCCCTGACACGGGGGAACTCGCGCCGCCCCCCGCGGCTCTCGCCGTGGCCACGGCCGAGGCGCGCGCGGGGCTCGCGGAGCACGAGGGCCTCACGAATGGGGGCGGCGTGAGCGCGCCTCTTGTCGCCGGGGCGCCGCCCACAGCGAAGGCCCGGCGCTCCGTGTTCGGGCGGGCTACGCGCTCGGGCGCGCGAGAGGGTCCGGGGTTCCTCCCGGCTCCCGCGACCGAGGGCGGCGGCGGCCCAACCAATGGGTCCGGACTCGTCAACGGCCGGGGCCGGGTGAACGGCGGTCGTGTGAACGGCGGTCGTGTGAACGGCGGTCGTGTGAACGGCGGTCGTGTGAACGGCGGTCGTGTGAACGGCGGTCGTGTGAACGGGGGCCGTGTGAACGGCGGTCGTGTGAACGGGGGCCGTGTGAACGGGGGCCGTGTGAACGGGGGCCGCGTGAACGGCGGCCGTGTGAACGGCGGTCGTGTGAACGGCGGCCTCGTCAACGGAAGCTCCCTCCTCTACGCGAACCAAGTCCGCGAGCGCCGCCGCCGTTCGACCCGCCGCACCGCGGTCCTCCTCGCCCTCCTCGTCTTTGCCGTCGCAGTCTTCTCGCCCCTCCTCCTCACCGGCCTCTTCGGCCCCGAGCCCATCACCATCGACGGCGCCTTCGGCGACTGGGCGCCCATCCCCGCCGTCCCGGATTCTCCGACCGACCAGACCCAAAACGACGACGTCAACCTCGTGGCCTTTGCAAGCGTCCAGGGCTCCCGCGACCTCTACTTCTACTTCCAGGTCGCCTCGACGGGCCGCCCCTTCCTCGGCGCGGGCACGCCCCCCGTCGCCGAGTCGTTCCGCCTCCTCATCGACCGCGACCGCAGTCAGTCCACAGGCTACCTCGCCTACGGCCTCGGCGTCGACACGATCGTCGAACTCACAGGCTACGACGGCCACCTCCGCGAGTCCTCCGTGCGCGTCTTCCCCTCCGGCGCCCTCGACCGCACGGACGTGTCGCTCTTCTCGACCTCCGGCGCCGTCCGCGCAATCCAGGCAGGCAACCAAATCGAGGGGTCCGCCCGCCTCTCCGACCTCGGCGGCTCCGGGGCTTCCGGCCTGCCGTTCCTCCTTGCCCTTGCCGAGGACTCCCGCGGGCGCGTGGACCTCGGCGACGCCGTCTTCTCGTCCGCCCCCGGCGTCCTTGCTCTCACGCAGACCCCCACGACGCTTGGCACCCTGCCCACCGACCGCGACAGCCTCCTGCTCTCCATCGAGGGCCGAGCCTACCACCAAGACATCACGCTCGACGCCCTCGTCCTTGCCGCCGACGGCGACGGCGGCGGCGCCGTTTCGCTGTCCTACGCGACCTTCGAGGGCCGCAACCTCACCCTCAACCGCGCTCTGCCTGCCGGAACCTCCGCACGAGTGAACCTCACGGGGGCCGGCCCCCTCACCTTCAACCCCTCCTCCCCGCCGACCGTGCTCAGCATCTTCGGCCGCGCTGTCGGCCCCCAGGGCGTCGGCACCATCCGCCTCGCCGTGAACGGGTCGCAGTTCGCTCTTGCCGGCAACGCGCCTCCCCACACCTCGGGCCACGCCTCGATCTTCCCGCCCCTTGCCTTCGAGCGCGCCTACGTCGGCGCCGCGCCGCCCGCGATCCGCATCGACGGCGCGTTTGCCGACTGGGGGCCCGTCCGGCCCTTCGACCCCGACGCCGACAACGATGTCCTCGTGGGCAGCCCAACGCCCCTGCCAAACGGCACGAACGTCCCCGCCGTCCCCAACGAGAATATCGACATCCGCGAGAGCCGCACCGATGTCAACTCGGGCGCCGCGCAAGTGTCGTTCATGCTCACCGTCGACGGCTCGATCATGGCCGGCCGCCTCCTCGCCTTCCCCGAATACCCTCGGCCGACCGAGCCCTCCACGGGCGGCGGCGGGGGCGGCGGCGGCGTCGGCGCGCCCACCGTGGCCGGCGACCATGCCACCCTCAATTTCGACACGGACCACAACCCCACAACCGGGTGGCTCGCGCTGCCGGGCCTCGGGGTCGACGCCG
>JBGPNV010000160.1:0-6013 GCA_041487695.1 Thermoplasmata archaeon
CCCACTTCATCGACATGGCGGGCACGAGCGTGCAGACCTGCGCCATGGTCCAGTTCTCGGCGGACACCGTCCAGGCCCGCGACACGGGCTTCAGCCAGCCCCTCACAGGCTTCCGACCGGGCTCGACGGCGGCGCTCTATGACGTTTATTACCCCGCGCTCATCGTCGACCCGTCGGCGATCGTGACGACCTTCCATAAGCTCACGATCCACGTGATGGACATCAATCAGAACATCGTGACCGACGGCACCTTCGGCATCGTGGGCGTCCCAAGCGGGCAGGACAAGGGGAGCGGGGCTCTGGGGGCGCTGATTGAGAAAGACCTCGAAGCCTCCACGATTACGCAGGGCTTCGAGAACTTCACGGGTAACTACCGCGTCACGGTGACGCCGGCGGCCTCGGGCGCCTCCGCAATCACGAGGGACGTTGTGATGGATGCGCCGCGCGAGGAGTTCTTCCTCTTTTCCCAGGAAATCGTGCTCCCGAGCTCGGTTGAGGTTCAGGCCGTGGCGAGCCCCGGAAGCACGCTTGTTGGCGAAACCGTTACGATCGAAGGCGCCGTGCGACTCATCTATCCGAACCGGGCCGAGCCGCTTCTCCCGCGCCCCGGCACGCCCATCGAAATCCTCGAGAACGGCAGCGTCCTTATGGAGACGACGACCGACGCCACGGGCGCGTTCAACTGGACGGGCGAGTTCCGCCCGAACAGCACGACGCCGGGCGTGAAGCAGCTACGTGTTGGGGCAAGCTACCAGGGTGTGTCGGGCTCCGTGCTCGTCGATATTGAGCTCTTGCGGCCCAACCCTGACCGCATGGTCCTCACGCTCGACCTCGCCCTCTTCGAAAAGAAAGTCGGCGAGGACCTCTTCATCTCGGGCCAGGTCAAGTACCTGCGGCCCGATGGCAGCGAAGAGCCGGCAGAGAATGTCACGATCCGGGCAAGCTTCGTCAACCCGCCGCAAACCGATGCGCAGCCGACGGGCCACTCGAACGGCGCGGGCGTGTTCAGCTTCCGCGTGCCCGGCCGAAACAGCCCGAAGATTTACTCGATGGTCGTCGACGGGCTTGACGACGTGTACGGCCTCGTCTCCAACACGGTCCCCGTGACCTTGCAGGTCGGCCAGGCGGCATCCTCGACGACGGGCGGTCTCGGCTCCGGCATCACCCTCTACTTGCTGGCTGCGGTGGGCCTCGGCATCGCAGGCATCGCCATCTTCATGGTCGTGAACGCCCGCCGCCAGTCGGTGAACTATGTCGAATGCGGAAACTGCGGGCGCCCGGCCCACGAGGGCGACAAGAAATGCCCGAGCTGTGGCGTGGAATTCGAAGCGGACATCGCGAAGTGCTCGCACTGCGCGTCTTGGATCCCGGCGGACGCGGTGCGCTGCCCCAAGTGCAACACGGAGTTCAAGCCGATCGGGGACGCGGAAGAGGCGCCGAAGGTGGCACCCGACGAGGCGGCCCCGGAGGGCGTGAAGGCCGAGGTCACCACGACGGCGATCCCGGCGGCGGTCAAGGCGCCGGTTGCCGTCAAGAAGAAGGTCCTCAAGACCGCGGAGCCCGCAGGCGGGCCGCCGTCGACCGAGGGCCCCAAGTTCGAAAACCCGTGGGACAAGCCGGGGGAGGCGCCAACAGAGCCGGTTCAGCCGGGGGCGGACCAGCCGAAGCCGGCGGAGAAGAAGCCCGACGAGAAGAAGGAGAAGGGCCTCTTCGACGACTTGTAGGGGCCTTGGGGCGGCCAGGCGGAGCCGCCGGCGGCGGGGAATTGGGCAGCCAATGGGCAATGACGTTGGCGTCTTCTACCTGGTGCACCGGGAGATTCTCGAGTGCCACCGGTGGTCCGACCGGAATTATCCTGACAGTGTCCAACCGGGTGGAACGACCGTCGATCGCCCTCGCGAACTCGTCCGCGTGCGTGAGCCGACTTTCGAGGTGAACGACGTGCCCAGAAGCACGCAACCCTCGGCGGTAATCGGCAGGCTTCAGATCCGCAAGCTTTTCCCGGCACGAATCAAGGCTGCGACCTTTCCGTGGCAAGCGACGATGCTGGAGGCAATGCCTCCGACGACGACAACAACGAATCCAGGTCAAAGCCCCACACAATCGGTGACCGCACGCAGGCCGGCGGGCGCAAGCCTGGATGGCGGAATCTCGACTTGGTCGAAGACCAAGACACCAGGCGGGGTCTGCAGACCTTACTGAAGGAAACACCCCAGGCTTAGGCAGACCCCGTTTTCCCCAGCAAGGGGACCTTTCCCATGCCGCCTTGCCCCCCTCGAACCCGCCCGCCCTTCAAGCCGGGTCGGGAGCCCATGGAGTCGCGGGCCTTTCCGGCCCCGCGACCTAGGCCACGCTGACGCTCTGGATGTCCGTATGCCGGCTTGCGAGCATCTGTGCTACCTTCAGGTTGCGCCCGCCCTTCCCGATCGCCCGCCCCTTCTCCTCGGGGTCCACGGTGACCGTCGCGTGCTTGCGCCCGCCCTTCTCGGAAAAAGTGACGGAGAGAACCTGGTACTGGTGGAAAATCTTGCGCAGGAACACGTCCGGCTCCGGGTCGAATTCGACGATGTCGACGGGCTTCTCGAAGAGCTCTTTGAGGTGCTGGAGGGAACGCGCTTGGGGCCCTAGGGCGCGGGGGAGCTCGCCGGGCTCGACAACGAACACCACGCGGTCCTCGAGCTTCACGAAGTCCTTCGGCCTCGCGTGCGTCACGCGCTCGAAGAGCGCGAAGGCGCGGATGTCGTCCTCCGTGATTGTCCGCTCGTCGGCGGGCATCGGAAGGCACCCGCCTTAAGGCAAACCCTCACGCGATATGGAGGATGTCGGATTCGCCGGGCTTCACGACCGCGAGCGCGGACACGGCAAAGGGCTTGCCGCAGATCGCCCCGAGGTCGAAGTTCGTCCCCTCGAATTCGTGGAGCTTTGCGCCGCCGCCCGCAAGGGCAAGGCGGTGCTGCGTCGGGCAGTTCTTCGCCACCACGATGAGTTTCGCCTGCTTCGCCTTGACGGCCTTCTTCGCCTGCGTGTAGCCGAAGCGCACTTCGCCCGTGGTGACCGCGAGCCGGAGCGACCTTGCGATGTCCGCCACCTACTTCGCCTCCGCCGCGACAACCCGGCCCACGCCCTTGGGCTCGTAGACCAGCTCGACAGCGCCCGTGCCGATCGTGACCGGCTGGCCGACGATGATGTTCTCTGCAACGCCCTCCAGGGGGTCGACTTCGCCGGTGACGCCGGCCTTCAGCAGGTGCGCCGTCGTAATTTCGAATGCGGCGCGCGCGAGGATCGACGCCTTCGCGCCCGAGATCCCGTGCCGCCCGATCGCGCGGACCTCGCCGTCGCAGGTCATGAGGTCGGCGACGAGCATGATGTGCCGGATGTCGACCGTAAGGCCCTGCTCGCCGAGCGTCTTCTGCGCCTCGCGCACGATCGAGTTGCGCCCCGCCTCGATGCCGAGCACCTGGTAGATCTCGCTGATCGAATTCGTGAGGGTCCGGTCGGGGTTCACCTTGGGGTGGCGCAGCACCTTCGAGAGGTTGCTGCCCTCGGTGTAGACGACGTACCCCTCGTTCTCGCGCCGGATGATCGCGCGCGAGATCCCGTCGATCCCCTTGATCTTGGTGTGCTTCACGGCTTCCGTGAGCGCGTGGAGCTTGAAGTAGGACGGTTCCTCGATCGTGATGACGATCTTGCCTTCTTTCTGGATCAGCTGGTCGAAGGTCTTCTTCTTGAGTTTCCCGAGCGCGCGCTCGATCTCGTCGAGCGTAATCTCCTTCTTCTTCAGCCTCGCGGCGACCGGCTCGACCGTGACGGCCATGTTGATGACGTCTGTCTCGATGAGCGCAATGTCGGCAAGCTTCGTCGTCTCGATCTCCGAGGCGACACGCTCGACCGTGTCGTAGTCCTGGGCAAACTCCGGCAGGATGTGGATCTCCATCATCGGGGTCGAGGGTTCCCGGCGCGCGTCCACGATCTCGATGAGCCGCGGCAGGCCGAGCGTGACGTTGATTTCCGCGACGCCCGCGTAGTGGAAGGTACGCATCGTCATCTGCGTGCCCGGCTCGCCGATCGACTGGGCCGCGACAATCCCCACGGACTCGGTGGGGTCGATGACCGCGATCGTGAACTGCTGGACCGCGCGCGAGACGATGTGCTCGACCTGGGGCTTCTTGAGCTTCAGCTTGGAGGTCTTGCGCGCAATCTGGTTGATGATCTTGCGCGGGAGCCATCCTTTCTTTTCCTGGAGGATCTCGACGATCCGCTTCTCGTCCTTGGAGTAGGGCCGCTCGATCTTCTTGAGCTTGTCAAGGGGCAGGATCTCCGCCTCGACCTCCTCCTCCTCTTCGACCTCGACACGCCGCTTGCCTGCCGCGGGCTTGGCCGGGGCCGCTGGCGCCTTCTCGTCTTCCTCGTCGTCGCCGAAAAGGAGCGAGTCTTCCTCGTCCTCCTCCTCGTCGTCGCTCTCCTCCTGCGCCTCGGGCGCCTTCTGCGAGGCGGCCTCGCCCTTCGGCGCGGGGGCCTTCATGAGAGCCATGACCGCCTCGGCCTCTTCCTTTGTGAGGGCCTTGCGGAGCTGGTCCACGTCCGCGCGGCGCACGTCCGAAAGCGTCAAGCCTGCTTCGGCGAGCTTGTCGGCGGCCTTCCGGTCAATCCCTCGGCGCATGAGCGCGTTTACCGTGTCCTGCTTTCCCATCGTCAAACACCTCCAACGAGCGAGAGCGCCCTCGGGGGCGCGTTAAGTCCCTTGAGGAGCCGGGCAAGGCGCTCGCGGGCGCCTTCGTCCGCGTGGCCGATGGCCTCGCCAAGCGCCTGCCAGCTAGACTCGAAGACCCCCGTGGAGGCCCCCATTTCACCGGCGGCCGCTTCGAAGATGTCCTGCGCGTGGCGCGTGTCGATTCCCGCCTGCTCGGCGCAGCAGGCGGCGACGAGGAAGTCAAAGCCGTCGCGCATATTCGACGCGAGGGGGCCGCCCGGTTGGGCGACCTGGATGACGCCCTGGTAGGCGGAGGCGAGGGCCGCGGCAAAGTCGCGGCGGTCGAGCTTCTCCTTGGCGACGGCGAGGGGATTTCGCGAGGAGCCGATTCGCCCGCCCGAGCGCGAGGAGGTGAGGACGAGGTCGCGCACGGCCGCAAGGACCTTGCCGACAGCGCCCGCGGTCAGCTCGTCGGGCGAGAGGCGCTCCGGGTGGACCGCCTGGCTCGAGGACGCGCCAAAGAAGAGGATCGGGAAGACCATGGGTTTAGTCCCCTCCCTCTTCGTAGGAGTAGTCCTCTTCCTCAAGCTCGATGCGCAGCTCCTCGTAGTCCGAGAAGCCGAGGCCCTCGAACATCTCTTGGTCGGCCTCGATCTCGACATCGGGGCCCACGATTTCGCGGATGATGTCGTCCACGTCGATCGCCTTGCCCTGCACCGACCGCATGGGGTCGACGCCGTCTTCTCCGAACTTGAACTGCACGATCGTGCCCGCGGTGTTGCGCACCGTACCGTCGTACATGATCTTCACGTCTTCGAGCGCGTTGATGAGGCGCCGCTGCATGTAGCCGGAGCGGCTCGTGCGCACGGCCGTGTCGACAAGGCCTTCGCGCCCACCCATCGAGTGGAAGAAGTACTCGGTGGGCGAAAGGCCCGACTTGTACGAGGCCTTCACGAACCCCTTGGCTTCGGCGCCGAGGTCCGCGCGCTGGAAGTGGGGGAGGGTGCGGCCGCGGTACCCGCGCTTGATGCGCTCGCCGCGCACGGCCTGCTGCCCGATGCAGCCGGCCATCTGCGACAGGTTCAGCATCGAGCCGCGTGCGCCCGAGCGCGCCATCATGACCACGGGGTTGTCGAGCCCCAAGTGGCGCGAGGCGATCTGCCCGGCCTCGTCACGCGCGCGGCCAAGCTCACGCATGGCTTCGACTTCGAGCGTCTCTTCGAGCGAGCGGCCCGGGAGCTGTTCGAGCGTGCCCTCGTGGTACGCCTGGACGCGATTGTCGACCTCGCGCTTGGCGAGGTCGAGCCTCTCGGTGATCTGGCG
>JBGPNV010000161.1:0-6000 GCA_041487695.1 Thermoplasmata archaeon
CACTTCACCTACGTGGAAGACGCGGACATGAGCGAGATCGTCGCGCTGCGCGAGCGCGCGAAGAAGGTCGCCGAGGCCAAGGGCGTGAAGCTCACGTTCTTGCCCTTCATCCTGAAGGCCGTCACGCACGCGCTGAAGGACCACCCGCTGCTCAACGCGAGCCTCGACGAGGCGAAGGGCGAGATCGTGGTCAAGCGCTACTACAACCTAGGGCTTGCCACGAACACGGACCAAGGGCTCATCGTCCCGGTGATCCGCGACGCGGACCGGAAGTCGATCCTCGAATTGGCCCGGGAAGTCGAGGCGCTCGCCGAGAAAGCGCGCACGAACAAGCTCACGCTTGCGGACATCCAGGGCTCGACCTTCACGATCACGTCGGTGGGAAAACTCGGCGGTGTGATGTCGACCCCGATCGTGAACTACCCGGAGGTCGCGATCCTCGGGGTCAACAAGATCGAGAAGCGGGCGGTCGTGCGAGACGACAAGGTCGTCATCCGCGACATGATGAACCTCTCGATCTCGCTCGACCACCGGGTCGTCGACGGCTACGTGGGCGCGGTGTTCCTCGCGGACGTGATTAAGTACCTCGAAGACCCGAACCACTTCCTGCTCTGAGGCGGTCGAAGGCGCGTGGAGTGCTTCGGGTCGCAGGTGGCACGGCTTCGGGAGGGGGAAAACGTGGCTAGCTACGATTGCGTCGTGATCGGAGGGGGCCCGGGCGGTTACGTCGCCGGCATCCGCCTGGCCCAGCTCAAGCAGAAGGTTGTGGTCGTGGAGAAGGACCGACTCGGCGGCGTGTGCCTCAACTACGGGTGCATCCCTTCGAAGGCGCTCATCCACGCGGCGCACACCTATGAGGCCGCGGGCCACAGCGAGGAGATGGGGATCCGCGCGCAGGGCGTGGCGCTCGATGTCGAAAAGCTCCAGGCCTGGAAGGGTGCGGTCGTCTCGAAGCTCACGGGCGGCGTCGCCGCGCTGCTCAAAGGGAACGGCGGGGAGGCGCTCATCGGAGAGGCCGAGATCGTGTCGCCCACCCTCGTTCGCGTCAAGACGAGCGACGGCGTGAAGGACCTCAACACGCGGTCGGTCATCGTCGCGACAGGCGCGCGCCCGATCGACCTGCCGTTCGCGCGGTTCGACCGCCAGACGGTCCTCTCCTCGAAGGAGGCGCTCGAGCTCAAGGCGATCCCGAAGTCGATGGTCGTCATCGGCGGGGGGATCATTGGCCTCGAGATCGCCTCGTTCCTTGCCAAGTTCGGCACGAAGATCACCGTCGTCGAGATGCTCGAGGAAGTGCTGCCGGGCATCGACGTCGACTGCACGCGCGTGGTCAAGAAGGCCCTGCGCGCGCACGGCGTCGAATTCTTCACCAAGGCGGCGGCCAAGAATGTCGAGAAGACCGCCGGCGGCGCGAAGGTGACCTTCATCACGGAGGAGGGCGAGACCAAGGTCGTCGAGGTGGACAAGGTACTCGTCTCCGTGGGCCTGCGGCCGAATGTCGAAGGCTTCGGCCTCGAAGCGCTCGGGGTGAAGCGCGCGGAGAAGGGTGGCTGGGTGCTCGCGGACGACCGCCAGGCGACGAGCGTGCCCGGCATCTTCGCGATCGGCGACTGCACGGGGCCGCCCTACCTCGCGCACCGCGCATCGAGGCAGGGCATCGTCGCGGCCGAGGTCATCGCGGGGCTGCCCTCCGCTTCCGATTTCCGCGCGATGCCGGGCGCCGTATTCACGGACCCCGAGATCGCGATGGTGGGCCTTACGGAAGACCAGGCGAAGGCGCAGGGCCTCGAGGTCTTTATCGGCAAGGTGCCCTTCGCAGCGATCGGCAAAGCCGTTGCGATGAACGCGACCGACGGGTTCGTGAAGCTCATCTTCGACAAGGGCTCGAAGGCGCTCGTGGGGGCGCACCTTGTGGGCGCAGGCGCCTCCGACCTCATTTCCGAGCTCGCGCTCGCGCTCGAGCTTGGCGCGACGGCCGAGGATATCGCGCTCACTGTCCACCCCCACCCCACCATGCCCGAGGGGATCATGGAAGCCGCCGAAGCGGCTCTGGGGCACTCGATCCACTTCATGGCCCCGAAGCGCGGGTGACGCGGAGGCCTCGGTGTGACCCCTTGGGCCCTTCTCGACCTCGGTCGAGCCGAGTACGCGAGCGTGCTCGACCTCCAGCACCGCCTCGTGCGCAAGCGCGTCGCGGGCGCGATCCCGAACACCCTCGTGCTCGTCGAGCACCCCCACGTCATCACGCTCGGTCGGCGGGGCGCGGACGCGAATGTCCTCAAGCGCGACGAGGTGCCCGTCATCCGCGTCGAACGTGGTGGCGATGTGACCTACCACGGACCCGGCCAGCTCGTGGGGTACCCCATCCTCTCTCTGGCGGAGCGCGGCAACGACCTTCGCAAGTACGTGCGGGACCTCGAGGACGTGCTCCTCGCAACCTGCGCGCGCTACGGGATCTACGCCCGCCACGAGGACAAGAAGCCCGGCGTGTGGCTCACGGACAAGTGGAAGCGCGAGCGCAAGATCGCCTCGATCGGCGTTGCGGTCTCGCACTGGGTGAGCTACCACGGGTTTGCGCTCAACATCAACACGGACCTCGCGTACTTCGAGCTCATCAACCCCTGCGGGTACTCGTCAGCTACGATGACCTCGATGGCCGAGCAGGTGGGGCAGCGGATTGTGTTCGACGAGGTCAAGGAGGCGCTGCAGGACGCGTTTGCCGAACATCTCGCAGCAGAACTCGAACCGGCCTCCGCCGGTGAATTGGCCGATGGTTGGCCCGCCGGTGCGCCCGTCGATTCGGTCGATGAGGGCCCCGCTCGCGGCCCTGCCAATGCGGGCGAGAAGGCAGCGTAGCCGGTGTCCCCAGCCGACAGGCATATCGTTCACCCCCCGAAGTAGGGGCCGCGGGCGGTGGGGCGGCAGTGGGAGGTTTGCGATTCCTAGTGCTCCTGGCGGGCGTCTCCACACTCTTGTCCACGGTCCCGGCCGAGGCCTGCCTTGTGGTCACGGGTTCGCCCCCGCCGCAGGGCCCGGTTTTCATCTTCAGGGACGCAGACTTCACGACGAACCCGGCCGTGGCCGGCGGCTCGGGGACGGCGCTCGACCCCTACAGGATCGAGGACCTCACGATCCCCGTCCAGGGAGGTTCGGGGGTCCGCATTTCGGGCACGAATGCGCATTTCGTGCTCCGGAACATCACCGTCGTTGATAGTGGCGCGGCGGGCACCCGATATTCGAGCTGCTGCGCGGCGGGCATCGATTTGAGCTCTCTCGAAAACGGCAGCATCGTCGCCTCGACGACCCGGGGGACGCAGCAGGGCATTTCCTTGAATTCAGTCCGGGACGTTTCGATTGCCGACAGCCGCGTCGAAGGCTCGCCGGCGGGAATCCTGATCCGGGACTCGCAGCGCGTTGCGCTCACGGGCAACCGCCTCACGAATTCGAGCCTCAACCTCGAAGCGCGCACCCCCGAGGCGGCTGGGTCGCAGTCGATCCGGGAGGACAACCAGGTCGATGGCCTGCCGGTCTTCTACCGAGGGGACTGCGCCGGCGTGAACGTGAACAACCGCGCGCTCGGCGCCCTCATCCTCGGGAACTGCACGGGGATCGCGGTTCAAAATGTCACGCTCGCCCAGCCCATCCGCGCGCTTGAGCTCCTTTTCACGGCCGGCGCGACGCTCGACAATGTCCGCGGGTCGATGTTCAGCTTTTGGCACGCGAACCAGACGTCCTTGACGCGGTCGGAGTTTGGGGGCCTCACGCTAGACACTTTCACCGAGTTTCGACTCGAGGCGAGCCGCTCGCCGCCTGGAGGGTCGACATGGATTGGCACGCAAGGCGGCGCGGGCCTCAGCATCGAGGGCAATGATTTCACGGGGGCGGCGAGCGGCGCGATCATTGAGCTCGGCGGGTACTTTGCGAGCAATTGGTGCTCATGCATGGGGCCGGCACCCCCGGTTTCCGTGACGGGGGCGGTCGTGACAGGCAACACGCTGCACGACACGGGGGACACTGCGGTCCGCGTCGTCGACGCTCCCGGCGCCGTGATCACCGGCAACCAGATGCTCAACGTGTCGGCGGGCGTCTACAGCGGGCCCCAAATCCAGGTGGTGATCGAGGAGAACCGAATCGCAGGGGGCGGCTACGGCCCGGGGATTTCGGCCGGCGGCGCGGGTTCGAGCATCAGGAACAATACGGCGGGCGGGTTCGCCGTGGGGATCGAAGGCTTTGGGAAAGGCGATGTCCAAGTGGCCGGGAACATGATCACTTCGAGCCAGGCGGGCATCGAAATCGAGGGGGAAGGCCACTTCTCGGTCGCGGACAACCGCATGCAAGGCGGTTCGGTTTACAACAATGGGGTCTCCTCCTGGTCGCCGCAGGATTGGCACTTGAACGCAAACAACACGGTGAATGGGCTGCCGATCGCTTTCCACCGAGGCTGCGCGAACTTGACGTACGAGGGCGCCGTGCTAGGCGAGCTCATCGTCGTCGATTGCCAGAACGTCACGCTCACGAACCTCAGCTTCCAGGACATCTCGTTCCCGCTCCTGCTCGCCGGAGTCATGAATTTCACCGTCGACAATCTGTCGGTTGACAACGCGAGCCTGGGGATTGCCTTCCGGTCCGTGTACCTGGGGCGGGTGACGCACGCGCGCCTCAACAGAACGGACGGGATGGCGGTTGGCGACGCGATGAACGTCTCCTTCGAGTCGAACTCTCTGACGAACGGGACGGCGGGCTTTAGGCTCACGAGCGCTGCGGGGCTCGAGTTCCGTAACAACCGCGTGGAGACACAGGGGGAGCCGGCCCTGTCGTTGTACGAGGCCTACGAGCTCACGCTCCGGGAGAACGCGTTCGTGGGAGGCGGCCTTGCGGTTTACGGCACGACGGTCGAAGAATTCGACTCCCACGACATCGACGAGTCAAATACGGTGGACGGGCGCCCGCTCGTGTACTTGCACGGCCTCGCCGGCGTGACGATCGAGGACCGGTCGGTTGGCCAGCTCATCTTGGCAAACTGCACCAACGTGGAGTTCAGGAACCTGCGCATGCCGGCGACCGCCGGGGGCCTGACCTTGGCTTTCGTGTCCGATGCGCGCCTCACGAACGTCACGGTTGCCTCGGCGGTCGTACCCGCGCTTTTCGCGAGGGAGGTGGAGCGGCTCACAATCGTCGACAGCGCATTCTCGACTGCCTCGGACGCCCCGTTGGACTCTTCGCCCACCGCCGTGGCGATGACAATTGTCGAAGGCGTGACGCTCGAGCGCGTGGTCGTGGACAGCACCGCCTATGGGGGCCTCGACGTCCAGGGAGGATCGGGCCTGTCGATTCAGGGCGGTTCATTCACCGGGGGCTACTACGGGGTGGACATCGGCAGCCTGGCCGCGGTTACGGTGGACAACGCAACCTTCGCCGGTGCGTACGGCGGGATTTCGGGCCGCAGCCTTGCAAACGCTTCGTTCGCAAACTCACGCTTCCTCGGGGGAGGCGGCCTCGGGCTACAAAATGTGCGGGACACGCGGGTTGTAGGCAACGACTTCCAGGGCCAAAACTACACCGGGATTTCGCTCGACCAAGGCACGAACGTTGACATCCGGGGCAACCAAGTGCGCGGCGGGTCGGTTGGGATCGCCCTCTTCGGCGAACTCCAGGGCGTCACCGTTGAGGCGAACACGGTCGCCGGCAATGGCGAGGGCCTCCACCTGGACCCGGGCTCCTTTCCCGGCGCGCCAAGCGGCCTGCGCGTCTTCGACAACACAATCGAAAACAACGCCATCGGCGTGCGCGGCAACGCGTCGGCGGGCGTGGAGGTCTACCACAACCGCTTCCTCAACAACACGGTCCAAGCCCTCGTCTCGCCCGGCGCCCTATGGGACGCAGGCTACCTCGTGGGCGGCAACTTCTGGTCGGACTACCTCGGGACGGACGCCTGCAGCGGCAAGAACCAGGACAAGTGCCCCGACCCGGACCAGTTCGGCGACACGCCCTACTGCCTCG
>JBGPNV010000162.1:0-5991 GCA_041487695.1 Thermoplasmata archaeon
GTCGAGCACCGCCGTGGCCTGGTCGAGCACGGCGCCCGGGGCGACCGGGTAGACCGCACGCACTTGCGTGGAATTCTGCGAGGTGAGGCACGTGAGCGCGGCTGCGCCGTGCACGCCGATGTGGTCGAGGGCCTTGAGGTCGGCTTCCACCCCGGCGCCACCCGAAGAGTCGGAGCCCGCGATCACAAGCACAGTGCGGCGCATCGCCCGCAGGATGGGCAGGCGCCCTCAAAAAGGCGCGCGCGGGGGGGTGGGCGTGCACCGAACTGTCCGTCCGTACCACAGACCTTTACTAAGGGCGACCCCAAGGAGTCGCCGGGTTTCCCTTGAACGCGATCCCCTTGACCGCCCGCGCAGCGCTTGTGTCCGCCCTTCTCCTCGCCCTCGGCCCGCTCGCGACTGCCGCCGAGCTCACGGCGGGCGATGTCGATGACAACCTCAATTTCCCAGCGTACTCGACCTGGGCGCAGCACCAGCGGGAGAACCGCACTTCGCTGCCGGCCCTCAACCTGACGGACCGCGTTACCCTCCGAGTCGTGGACGCCGCCGGGTCGCCCGTAAGTCGGGCGATCGTGTCCGTCGGTTGGCAGGGCGCCGCCCTACCAGGCCTCGCCTTGCCGGCCGGCACGGACGGCGTCCTCCAATTCTTCCCCTCGATCGACGCAAGCAAGGACGTGCGCCAATTCACCCTGCAGGCCACCGACCCTGGGGGCCAGGCGTCTTCCGAGGCCGTACCCCTTGACCTCGACGCGCCGCCGGAGAACCGCACCTTGACCCTGACGCTCGACGCCGCGGTGGCGGCCTTGCCGCAGGCCCTTGACCTCATGATCGTGCTCGACACGACGGGCAGCATGGCCGATGAGCTCGCCTACCTCAAAGACCAGCTGGGCTCGATCGTGGGCAACATCACCCTCGAACATGCGGCCGTCGACATCCGGTTCGCCCTTGTCGTGTACCGCGACATTGGCGATGCCTACGTTGTGCGCAGCTTCCCGTTCACCTCGTCCCTCCAGTCGATCCAGGACGACCTGGAAGCCCAAGTCGCCTACGACGGAGGGGACATGCCGGAGGCGATGGACCTGGCGCTTGCCGAGGCCGTTGCGGCCTCCTGGCGCGGCGGGAACACCGCGCGCGTCGCTCTCCTTGTCGCGGACGCGCCACCGCACGAGGCCAATTACTCCGCCACGATGCAGACATTCCGTGAGGCGCGGGCCGCGGGGATCCAACTTTATGGGCTGGCCGCAAGCGGCATGGATTCCGCAGCCGAATACATCATGCGGGCCGGAGCGGCCCTCACGGGCGCGCGGTACATGTTCCTCACGGACGACTCGGGCGTCGGAAACGGACACGCCGAGCCTCACGTCCTCTGCTACCAAGTCACCGTACTCTCCAATCTGATTTCCCGCGTTGTAAGCAGCGAGCTTGAAGGCCAGCGGGTCGAGGCCGCGCCCGGGGCCGTCCTTCGCACGGTGGGGAATATCAGCGGCGGCGTCTGCGTTGACGCGCGGGCGGACCAGGTCACGCCCGTTGTCCCCTCGGTGCTGATGGTCACGGCCGATGGCATGGAGCACGCCGCCACCGCCACCGCGCCCCCTGCAAGCTCGGTGACCGCGGGCCCACCGGCTCCAGCCACCGCGACGACCACCGTGGAACCCACGACGGCGGTCGCGGGGCCCCGAATCGAGATTGTGGTTGCGCCCGCCCCGTCGCCTTACTCGTCGAGCGCGGAATCGCGGAGCGCCGTCTTCGATCTGGAAAGCTCGCACAGGCCCGCCATTCTCGCGGAAACGACCGTGACTCTTGGCGAACCCGACACGGCGGCCTCGCCCGCGGTCGGCCGTTCCCTCGGGTACGCCTCCGGGCTTGCAGCCGGCCTGCTGCTCCTTGCGCTCGCCCTGTCGGTTGCCACGTGCGCCGTCCTTTGGGGCGGGCGGAGAGTGCCGAAAAGCGGCAGCGCCGCCCATGCTCACAGCCCTGGCCAGAGGGCGCTGCCCGAGCCCTCCGACGGAAAGGCGCGCGGCCCGTGACCGCCGTCCAGTAAATGCCCCCCCGGCCACCTCCCGAGAACATACCAGAGGCTATTATTAGCGACAAGACAAGAGATTCTTTGAGGAAACCCTATGGTCTTCAGCATCGGGCAAAAGGGCGCGCTCCAGGCGATCTTTGCAGTCACCATTGCCTTCACCGCGGGTTCGCTCGCGGTCGCCTTCGCCTACCGGCCGGGCTATGCCCCGCCCCCGCTTACCCCCTCCGACCTTGGCGTTCCCCCCGGCTACACGGGCGCCCGCTACTCGCTCGCCACCTACCTCGATGTGCCGCCCCCCGCGGGCTGCCGCGACGTGATCTTCGCGACCGACGAGGCCACACTCCGCAGCTACCTCGGGCAGGTCCCCGACTATTCGACCGGTTACTGGGGCTACCCTGTCATGTATGACACCTGGCAGCGCGGCGCAGGCGCCGAGGCGCTGGCAGGCGGCGTGCCCCCGGCCACCCCCTCGGCCGCCGGCACACCCTCGTACTCGGGCACGAACAACCAGGTGCCCGGCGCCGACGAGATCGACATGATGAAGACCGACGGCTGGTACATCTACACGGCCACCGGCGGCAATGTCCAAATTGTGCGCGCGTACCCCGCTGACGCGCTCAAGGTGGTCTCAACAATCCAACTCGGAGGCTACCCCTACGGCCTCTTCGTTGCCGGCGACCGCCTCGTCGTCGTCCTCCAGCCCACCTACGTGTACGACGGCCCCCGACCGCTTGGCGGCCTCACGATCTGGGGCGGGCCCTCCACCTACTACTCGAGCGACGTCGAACTGCGCGTCTACAACATCCAAGACCGCGCGGCCCCGAGCGTGCTCTACAACTACAGCGTGAGCGGCTACTTCTCCGGCGCGCGGATGATCGGGGACTTCGTCTACCTCATCTCCAACTTCAACATCTATCAGATCTCCGGCGCGCTCAAGCTGCCCACGGTCTCGGAGAACGGCGTGATCCGGATGATGGCCCCAAGCGAGGTCGGCCTCCTCGAAGCCGCCTCGAACACGACGCTCCTCACCACGGTCCTCAGCGTCAACGTGACGGGCTCGGGCGCCCTCAAGACGTCGAGTTACCTCACGCCCTCCGGCGGCATCGTCTACGCCTCTGTGCGCAACCTGTACCTCCTCGGCCAGACCTACGAGTGGACCGCCGACTGGCGGCTCCTCTCGACGGAGACCGTCGTCTCGAAGTTCTCCTTCTACAAGGGCGACGTCCTCTGCTACTTCTCGGCCCGCGTCCCGGGCACCGTCCTCAACCAGTTCTCCGCCGACGAGTCCTACACGGGCGCCCACCCGTTCCTGCGGGTCGCGACGACCGTCCGCGCGACGGAGTGGACGAACGTGAGCGCCGCCGTCTTTGTCCTCAACGAGACCCTCGCCCGGGTGGGCAGCGTCGAGGGAATCGCGCAGGGCGAGGCCGTCCAGGCGTCGCGGTTCGTGGGCGAGCGCGGCTACCTCGTGACCTTCCGGCGCATCGACCCGCTCTTCATCCTGAACCTCTCGGACCCGACCGCCCCCAAGGTCGCAGGCGAGGTCACGCTCCCGGGCTTCTCGCAGTACCTCCAGCCCATCGACGCCAACCACCTTGTCGGCATCGGCGTCGACGCGACGGACGCGGGCCGCGTCACGGGCCTTGGCATCTCGCTCTTCGATGTGAGCGACCCCGCGCACCCCACCGTCGTTGACCAGTACACGCCGGGCAACTACTCCTACTCGGAGGCCCAGTACGACCACAAGGCCGTCCTCTACATCGCGGACAGCGGGCTGCTTGCGATCCCCGTCCAGCTCTACGACTACACGGTCGACGCGCGCGGCGGGGGCGGGAACTGGCAAGGCCTCTACGTCCTCAAGGTCGACCCGGCGACCGGCTTCACCCTCAAGGCGAAGATCGCGCACCCGTCGAGCGTTGCGGGCAAGGACTACTATGGCGCGCCGATCACCTACCAGCCGAACATCCGGAGGTCCCTCTTCATTGGCGAATTCCTCTACACGGTTTCCGAGCTCTACATCCAAGCCAACACGATGACGGACTTTTCCACCGTCGGCTCGGTCACGATCGGCACGGCGCCCGACTACTCCTACTACGGCGGCGGGGGCGTGGCGGTTTCCCCACCCTCGGGCGGCGGCGGGGGCACGGCCCCTCCGTCGAGCGGCTCGGCGGGCGTGTGAGGGATGAGCGGACCTGGTGGGGTTAGGGGGTAAATGGGTTTGGAACCTGCGCAGAATCGGCACAATTGGACGTCGGCTCGCCGGCAAATCAACCCGGGGCCCCGCGGTCCTCAGGCAGGAATCCCTCGTAACCTTCGCCCGGCACCCGCACGTATTCGGCTCCACAATTGAAACAGGCCGCCCCCAAAGGCAGGATCAGCCGCATCGTCACCAGCGGCAGCCCCCCCGCGCACCTGTGCGTCCAAGTTCCCCCACCGGTCCGCAGGCGCGCGGCTTCGATCCGTGCGCGGCAGTACAAGAGGGTCCCGTCGCGGAGTTCTTGACAAGCGTGGTTCCCTGCGGCGGGGTGGCTCGGGCATTCGGTTTGGTGGAGCAAGATCAGCGGGCTGCCAAAGTCGAAGGTGCGGATTCCGGTTTCGGGAAAAGTGGGGATCTCCGAGGTGCGTTTGGGCTCCCGGGATTTAACGATGAGCAGGGGATGAGCGAAGGGGGGCCGGGTCTTCGGTGCGGGTTTACAGTTATGTACCGCCATCTTGCCGCACATCTGACCAGATTAGGGAACCCGCGGGCCTTGGCGCGTGGAGGGCCCCTTTCGGGCAAAACCGCCGCACCAAATCTGAGAACTTGCCGCGCCGCCTTCAGAGTTGCGTAACGTCCAACCCGGGGTCGACCGGGGTTTCCCCCGGGGCCGCCCGTCTCCACGCCGAGCAGCCTGCCACCTGAAGCTTCCGCCTTGCCAAATCGCTTTCTCCAGGAAGTCGACAGGTGGCCTCAACTTTCGTGGATGCTCGTGCGGACCCGCTGCCGCGAGGGGATTCCAAACTACCTTTGGGGCGCCGCTCCCAACCCCTTCACCGGAGGCTTAACCCCGGATATTTCCGGAGCCATGCCAGCTCAAAACGTGGTTCGACACGCTGGCGCCCATCGACGTAGCCAATGCGATAACCCTGCCGGAACCAGGTTTCCTTGGCTTCGTCCCAGGCCGCCTTGACGTCGCGTTCGTGCTCCCGGTACTGGGCCAAGGGTTTCTTCAACTTCTCACGCAGCAGGGCCGAGACCGTTGTCCCTCTCCGCTCTGCCTCCCGAACGAGGGCGTCTTGCATCTCGGGGTCGACCCGGATCGAGGCGACCGGCCATTTCACGTCATAGCGTTTTCTGCGGTTCTTGATTGTTCCTAGCCTGCCCGAAGTCAAGTGCGTCGCCCCGGCCTCAGTGTCAATCAGGCGTCGTAAACGTTTCGTCGTCGGCCGCGAAGGTGTCGTTTACAACGCGCGTGCGCGCGCGCCCGCGCGCGCGCGCGGGCGCTCGCCCGGGCCTGCGCATTATGCGCGCGCATGGCGAAGTCGTTGGGATCCGATTCGCCGCCGTCGGCTGAGGGGATTGGGATTCATAAGCGTTTTGTCGGAACGCGTATCGGCGGCGAGCCGAGCGTCCGCCGGTAGGACCAACGCGGTGAGGGCAACGGCCGGGCGATCCTCCGCTGGTGGGGAAGGGGGGGTAGACGCCGACCCCGGCACTTTGCCTCTCCCCGAAGCACGATCAGGGGGAACGAGAGTCACGCCTCCGCTTTCTGGCCCGTCCCTTCGGTCGATTCGCCGGCGGCACATCGTGCAGCCTAGGAGTCTGTCGGAGAACCACGCTCACGAGCGTGAAACGTGACTATTTTGCTAGCCACGTATTTGCACCTCATCATGCCCAAGACCTTCCGGCCGTTTGACCCCGACCAGACGCTCCTCCTCCCCGTGAACCTCCACGACTGGCTGCCCGAAGACCACCTCGCCTACAC
>JBGPNV010000163.1:0-5828 GCA_041487695.1 Thermoplasmata archaeon
AGCATCTTGGCAAGCGCACGCTGCGCGCCCCGGATCGTCTCGTCGTCGAGGAGCACCTCCGGCTCGAGGTCCTCCATCGTGTGCAGGACCTTGCGGAGCGTGATCTTCTTGTGCGTCGGGCACACCGCCCGCGGCAGCGTGTAGAACACCTTGTCAGGCGCTGCGAGCTTCATCGCGTAGGTGAGTTCCCGCTCGGACCCCACGATGAACTCCCTCTTCGGCGAGTCGCGCACATACTTCAGCATCCCGCCCGTCGACCCCGCGAAGTCCGCGACCGCCACCACATCCGGGGGGCACTCCGGGTGCACGACGACGTCGGCTTGGGGGTGCGCGGCCTTGAGTTCCTCGATTTGGCCAGGCGTCATGTTCTGGTGCACGTGGCAGTAGCCCGCCCAGATGTGGATCTTCTTCTCGGGGACCTTCGACTGGAGGTACTGGCCGAAGTTCTGGTCGGGCGCGAAGATGAGCTCCTTCTCCTCCATGTTCTTGCAGACGGCCACCGCGTTCGAGCTTGCGCAGCAGACATCGGCTATCGCCTTGACCGCCGAGCTGCTGTTCACATATGCGACGACCGCCGCGTCCGGGTGGTGCTCCTTCATGAGCTTCACGCCCTCGACATCCGCCATCCCCGCGAGCGGGCAGAGCGCCTTGTTGTCCGGGATGAAGACGCGCTTGGCAGGGTTGAGGATCTTCGCCATCTCCGCCATGAAGTCGACGCCGCAGTAGACGATGTTCGCCTCCCTCACCTTGCGCGTGGCAAAGGTGAGCTCGAGCGTGTCGCCGCGGATGTCCGCGACCGCCTGCACTTCGGGGTACTGGTAGTTGTGGGCGAAGAGGACGATGTCGTTTTCGCGCTTGAGTTCCTCGATCCGTTCCTGGATCGATTGGAGGGAGCCAACGGAGGGCTCGGGCTCTTGCGAAACCGAACCCGAGGGGACCACGCGAAGCACGAGCTTTCGAGTGTCGCTCCTGCGATTTAAACCCACCCGGGAGGCGCGTAGGCGCTCTCTCTTTTGCCCCCGAGCGGTGGGTTACTTCACAGCCTGCGCCATGGAGAAAAAGCTCGGCATCCCCGCGACGCGGTCGACCTTGATGTCGTTCGCGCCCTTCCCGCCCACGAGCGCGCGCGCCTCGTGCACGTCGGCAAACTCCTTCGGCGCCGGCAGGACCTTGAAGTGGCCCGCTTCGTTCAGCCGGATGACCGCCCTCGTGATGTCCTGGCCTGCGAGCCCCTCGGGCATCAGCACGGCAATCTTCCCAAGCGAAGGGGCGTAGGCGATCGCGACCGTGTCGAAGGCGCCGTCCGCGCGCCGGTTCTGCACGACCGAGGCGACCTCCATGGACTCGCGCAGCTCCTCGGGAAGGTCGGCCCCCGCCGTCCAGTCCTTGGCCGTGTAGGGGAGCGGCCCCTGCATCGTCTCGACCATCTGCATGAGGTTCGCCTTCTCCGCCTCGAACCTCGCCCGCGCCCCCTCGCTCTTGAAGTTGTGCGCGCGGTTCACGAGTTCGCTGATCTTGTGCGCGACCTCGCCCATCGAGCGGCCCGTCGCGAAGTGCGAGCGCTTCGCCTTGCCCACGAGCCGCTCGAGCGCCTCGTGGTCGTCGGCCTCGGCCGCGCACTCCATCGCCTCTTCGTAGAAGTCGACCGCCACCTGCGGCAGGGAGAAGTTCGCGAGGTGGTCGCCGAAGTCCTCGAGCACCTGGACGCCCGCCTTCGGGTCGCCCTCGATCGCGTGGTAGACATCGACCATGGCCGCCGCGGCTTCCGACGGCTCGCCGCGCAGGAAGTCCGAGAGCGCCTTGCCGACCAGCGCGCGCGTCCGCGCGTCGGGGCGCATGAGGCGCTGGGAGAGGAGGTCGACGAGCGCGAACTGCCCCGCGGCCGCCTCGTACTCCAGCTGGTAGAGGTAGATCAGCGACATGAGGTAGTTCGCCTCGAGCGCGATGCCGCCGTTCTCGGCAAAGAGCCCGAGGACGGCCGTGTCGTTCAGCCTCGCCTCCCCCTGGTCCATTTCGCCAAGGGAGAGGTGGATCATCGCCGCGAGGTACTGGAGGTCGGCAAGCTTGGGCGAGAAAATCCGGTAGAGCAGGTCCGCGTCTTTCAAGGGGATCGACGCGAACCCGACCTGGAGTTCCGTCTTCATCCCGTTCAGGCGCCGGTCGAGCGCCTCGAGGGCCTTCTGCGCATGGCCCTCGGACGTGAGCTTCCCCACTTCCCGGCGCACGTGGTCGAGGTCGCGCAGCGTCGTCGTGTAAGGCAGGAGCGCCTCGAAGACCCGGAGCTTTGAGGGGCGCACCTTCTCGCCCCGGAGGTACCGGTCGAGCGCCTGCACATCGTCCATCTCCTCCCCCGGCGCGCTGTCGGGCACCTGGGGCACCGCGGAGGGGCCCTGCGGCGGCGCGACCGCTTGGTTCGCCGCCGTCGAGAGCGACCCGATCATCGAGTCGATGAGCCAGTCGAGCTTCGGCTGCGCGTCGTAGATGTCACGGCGCGCGAGCATGTACTCGATCTCGAAGCGGCGCACCTTCCGGTGGATGTCCCGCAGGCGGCTCTTCCTGTTGCCTTCCGATTCGTTGGAGACCTGGAGGAGGAACACGGACGGCGAGATCACGTCGAAGTGCTGGGGGATCTTGGGCGCCGTCTTCGTGATCTTGAAGTCGTCCGTCACGAGCGTCGTGGTGTTTCCTTGCAAGGTGAGCTCCGCGCACAGCGCCATGAGCGAAAGGTCGGTGTCCTGCGGGGCGGCCGAGACCCCGATGAGCCTCTGGAGCCCGAGGATCTTCTCCGTCGAGATGTTGTGGACCTTGAAGTGGCGCTCGACGAGCTCGACCATGGTCGCCTTCGTCCCGTAGTTTGGCACCGTGCGGATCTCCTCCAAGACCCGGATTCCCGTGTGCAGGCCGGCCCCGCTCTCTTTCGACCAGTTGATGAGGTCCTCAAGGGCCCCTTCGTGGCGCGTCCGCGAGACGGAGATGAAGAAATTCGAATCAATCACGAACGCTCGTGGCACACGCGCACCGCCTCGGGGCGAAAACGCCTCTAGCCCACCATCATCTTCGCAAGGTCGAGGAACGCCCTTTCGACGTTCTTTCCAGTCTTCGCGGACGAGAGGAGGCTCTTGGCCTTGTACTTCATGGCCAGGTCCTGGACGTCAGCGAGCGAGAACTTGATCTGGTCGATGAGGTCGGTCTTGTTGAGCAGGATCATGAGCGGGACATCCCCCACGACCTCCGTGAGGCTCTTGACCCAGTCCTCGATGCTCTGGAGGGTCGTCACGCGCGTCACATCCGCCACGACGATCGCGCCCTTCGCCCCGCGGTAGTACGCCTGCTTGACGTGCTTGAAGGTCTGCTGTCCCGCAATGTCCCAGATGATGAGCGAGATCTCGAAGTAGCGCTTGCTCTCCTCGTCGAAGAACTCGACTTCCTTCTTCGAGACTTTCGAGCCGATCGTCGAGATGTACTCGTCCTCGAAGGTCTCGTACACGAAGGCCCGGATGAGGGAGGTCTTACCGACGGCCGGGTTGCCAAGCAGACAGATCTTCTTGGACAGCTTGGTGATTTGGTCGGAGGGGGCCACTGAGGGCGCGGAGGCACGCGCTGCGGCCGCCGCATCCCCCGCCTTTGGTTCCGCGGGGGCCTCGCCTTCCTTGCCGCCGACCTTGATTTTTTTGAAGCGGACTTTGGACGTGTCCTCGCCAGCCATCCATCCACCCCAATGCAGTTTGCCGCACTGTCGCGACGACTTTGGAGGCCGGCCGAGGGGTATAAACTGTGGGGCCCGCGAAACCGTTCGACGCCGGCAAACTGTGAGGGGCCGCTGCCCGCAGGGCCAGCCAGCGGCCAGCCACCCAAGGCGGCAGGCGGGTTTCGCGCGAGGGGTAAATGCTCATGGATTAACAGGGTTCCACTTCCGAGGCAGGCGCCTTGTGCGGGGGAGGCTCCAGCCTGGGGCGAGCGCCAAAATCGCAATGATTTTTGGCATCAGTCATTATTATGTCCGAATCTCCCGTTTCGTGAAAGCCCTTAAATAGATTCCTTGCGAGACCTAAGGAGTAGGAAGGGAGCGCGGCAAGCGCCTTTCCGTCTTGTCCCGAAGTTGGTGAATGCCGTGGAAATGTGGAAGCGCGTGACCCTGACTTCGAAGGTGTTCGACGCTCTCGCTTCCGAGGAGCGCATCTCGATCCTCAAGCTCCTCGACCAGCGCCAGATGACCGGGACGGACATCGCCAACAAGCTTGGCCGGAGCAAGAGCTCGATCTTCAAGCAGCTCCAGAAGCTCCAGGAAGCCGACCTCGTCAAGCGCGTCGACGAGGGCCGGAAGTGGATTTACTACTACCCGACCGACAAGGCCAAGCGGATCCTCCACCCGGAGGACGTGGTTATCACGCTCTTGTAAAGCCCGCGGACCGGCCAGGCCAAGCCCGGTCGCTACCCTTTTTTTGATGGGGCGCACGTCCCCCGACCCATTGGCTCCCAAACGGTGGCACATCCTTTCTGCCCTCCTGCTGCTTTTCGCCGTCGCAATGGTCTTCGTTGTGGTTGGCACTTTCGCCGTCAAGGAGTGGAGCACCCTCAGCAACTCGGGCCAAACCGAACTCTTTCCGATGTACGCCGGCCAGTCCTACCGGGTTGTCGTCACGGGCGGGTGCGGCGGCCCGGACGTCCCCGTCAACATCCGGGTGGTTGGCGCCTCCGGCACCGCGGCCTTCGCGGCCAACGGGTCGATGATCACGATCAAGCGGAGCTGCCAAAAGACGGCCACCTTTGCGGAATTCTGGGTGCCGGCCGGAGGCGAGTACCGGATCGCATGGGACGTGCCATCGCCTGGTCTCCCGTTTGCCTTGACCATCACGCTGCGCGGCGGGCTGCTCCCGCCCTTTGAGGCCTGGGGACTCTGCGGGGCCTCGTGGATCCTGGCGATCGCCGTTGGGACGGCATCGGCCAAAAGGGCTCAACGGGCGCCAGAGGTGGCCGCCGAGCCGCCGAGCCTCGCGGCGGCGCCCCTCAAAGTCGCGCGCATCGCGGAAGCGGGCCCCCCGTCCGCGCCCGCTGCGCCGCCCGCGCCCCCCCCCGAAGGTGGTCCGCCGCCGACGGCACCGCCGCCGCCCTAGGGCTGGGGCGCCAACCCCTTTATGCGCGCTTCGCGCTCGCGCTACGGATGGCCGACGCAAGCGCCCGCAAGGGCGCCCTCATCACCGTGGAGGGCATCGACGGCACGGGCAAGTCCTCCGTCGTCGCGGAGCTTGGCCGATGGCTTGCCGCGTCGGGCGTCAAGGCTGCCGTGCAGCGTGAGCCGACTGCGTCTTGGCTCGGCGACGCCGTTCGCCGCTCCCACATCACGCGCACCGACCCCCTCACGCACACCTTCCTCTTCCTCGCCGACCGCGCGGAGCACACCGCCGCGATGCGCGCAGAGATCGCGCTTGGCACGGTCGTGCTCTGCGACCGCTACTTCGATTCGACGGTCGCCTACCAGGGGGCGGCCCTCCAGGAAACCCTGGCCGCCGCCGGCCTTGACTCCGTGAAGTGGCTGCGAACGCTGCACGACCCGTGGGTCGCGCTGCCCGACCTCACGGTCCTGCTTGCCGACGACCCCGCGGCTTGCGTCGAGCGCGTCAAGGCCGCCCGCGGTCACACGACGATCTTCGAGGAGGCGGCTTTCCTCACGAAAGTCCAGGAGAACTACCGCCGCCTTGCGGCCGCCGAGCCCGCCCGCTTCCGCGTCCTCGAGGGCGGCGACCTCGCCGACCTCAAGGGACGAAGCCGCGCGCTGCTCGCAACTTTCCTCAAGAGCAAGGGCTTCCTTCAAAACCGCCCGTGAAAGA
>JBGPNV010000164.1:0-5781 GCA_041487695.1 Thermoplasmata archaeon
ACGCCGAACGGGTGAAGCCCGACCTTGACGCGTTTAAGAAGTATGTCGAGGCTCTCCCGCCCCTCTCACAAGGCGAGGGCTGGGCGTACATCAACCTGGAGTAAGTCCCGCGCGAGGCCAAGGCGCCGCCGCGTGGCGCCCCGGGTTGCCGGTAGAGTCGATACAGTACCGGCGTGAGGCTGAACCGTGACGAGGCCCAACAACTCCATGGTGAGTCCGTTGACCAAGCGTCTGATGGCCCGCAACATCATGTCCAGCCCCGTAGACACGATCGAAGAGCGCGCGACGCTCGACAAGGTGGCCGCGAAGTTCCTGTCAAAGGGGATCTCCGCCCTGTTTGTCGCCCCGTCGAGCGACGAGGAACCCTTCGGAATCGTGACGACGGCCGACCTCGTAAGCGCCATCGCCAAAGGGCTCCGCCCGAACTTCACGCGGGTGGCCGACGTGATGTCGAGCCCCTTGCTCGTCGTCACGCCGAACGTCCCCATCGAGTACGTGGCCCGCCTTATGGAGCGCGCGAACGTCCGGCACGTCGCCGTGTTCAACGGCCGAGAGATTGTCGGGATCATCTCCCACCGCGATGTCCTACGGGCCATGACCCCCGAGAACCTCGAGCAGCCGGCCAAGGAGCACGCGAAGGCGGCCGCCTGAGGGCGCCCGCCCCCGCGGGGGACGTACACGAGCCCCCGCGGAGAAACCTTCATAGCCCGCGCGCCCGCTCCCGCGCCCCGAAGTGAGAACTTGAGCGCGAAGAGCGTCGGTCTTGTGCGGCAGTTGAAGCAGGTCATTGGCGAAAGGTCCGTCCTCAACCACCCCTTTTACCAGGCGTGGCAGATGGGCGAGGTCGACCGTGCCACACTCCAGGAGTACGCCGGCCAGTACTGGCCCCACGTCCTCGCGTTCCCCACCTACCTCAGCGCGGTGCACGCGAACTGCCCCGACATCGCCGTGCGCCAGCAGATCCTCGAGAACCTCATCGAAGAGGAGCGCGGCGACAAGAACCACCCCGAGCTGTGGCTGCGGTTTGCCGAAGGGCTGGGCCTTACGAGGCGCGAAGTGAGGGCGAAGCGCCCGCTCAAGAGCACAAGGGCCTTCGTGGACACGTTCCAGCAGACGACGCGCAGCGCGTCCTACCCCGCCGGGATGGCCGCGATGTACGCGTACGAGTCCCAAATCCCTGCGGTGTCGCAGACGAAGATGGACGGGCTCAAGAAGTTCTACGGCGTGAAGGACGCGCGCGCGCTCGAATTCTTCAAGGCCCACATCGGCCTCGACGAGGTCCACTCCGCGGTGGCAGCCGACATCATCGCGAAGCACACGACGTCCGAAAGGCAGCGCCGCGAAGTGCTCGCCTCGGCACGGAAGGTGGCCGACGGCTACTGGGGCTTCCTCGACGGCGTCATGGACGCGTACATGTGAGGCGCGCCCGAGGCCCTGCCCGTTTCCCCTTTGCCCTCAAGAGCCGGGGGCTTTTGGAAGACCATCACGTACTCGTGCTTGAAGAGGTAAAAGCCCTGGCTGAGCGCACGGAAGCGCCAGAGGTTTTCGCTTTTCCCCTTGCCGCGCTCGTTCCCTTGGATGTCTTTCACATTGATCGCCTTGAGGCGCAGGCCCGCTTTTCGGCACACGTTCATGCACTCGAACCCGAGCGGGACCCACTCGCCGCCGGCATACTTGTCGCCGATCACGAGCCCGAGGAAGCGGCCGGGCTTCAGCAGCGCCGCGCCGTTCAAGACGGAGCCGGCGAATCGGAGGAGGAACGCCTCGAGGTCCGGCGTATTGCTAAGGTCGCGCTTCGAGGGGCCGAAGCGGATGATGTCGAAGTAGGGAGGGTGGAGGACCACGAGGTCGGCGCCCGACGACCCCTGCGCTTTGAGCTCACGCCGCAGGGCCGCGAGGGTCCGGGGCGCGCATGAATCGGCGACGACGACTTTCGTCCGCGCCTCCTTGGGGTTTGGCGCGGCGTCGATGAGGCGCCTCGAGCGTGCGGCGACCTTGGGGTTGATCTCGACACCGAGCCCGTTGCGCCCGAGCCTCCGGCACTCGATCAGCGTCGTCCCGAGCCCCGAGAAGAGGTCGAGGACCGTCTCGCCGGGCTTCGTGTAGCGGCGCATGAGCTGGTGGGGGATCTGCGGGACGAAATTCCCCCAGTACTCGGCCGAGTGGGGGCCGTAGCTGTCGCGCTTCCCGAGGATCCAGAGGCTCTCGAGGAGCACCTCGGGGACCTCGCGGAAGCGTGCGGGGTCGATGTCGGAGAACTCGAGGCTCGGGTAACGGCGCGCGGGCGCCTTGGATTTTGCCAGCCCATCGCCCCGCGGCGCGATGGGCCGGGGCGGGTATTTAGAGGCCTTGGAGGCGCGGCCGGCGCCTCACCCGCCGCCGCCCGACCGCAGGATCCGCACGAGCCTCTCGGCATGGGGCATCGCGCGTTCTCGGATCTTGTGGGCGGTCTTGTCGACGGCGTACTCGACCCGGTGGAACGAGAGCGCGCCCTCCGCCGTGTCCATGACCGCGTAGGCCGCATGCGGGTTGCCGTCGCGCGGCTGGCCGACGGACCCGGGGTTGGCGATCGTGAGGTGCGGCAGGCGCCTCGTGAACTGGAGGTGGGAGTGGCCGACGAGCAGGTAGTCGAACTCCCGCGTCGCCTCGTCGAGGAGCCCCCGCAAGGTTTTCTCCGGCAGGTCGGGCCACAGGTATTCGCGGTTGCTCTGCGGCGCGCCGTGGCAAAGGAGCGCGCGGCCCGCCGCGCCCAAGTCGACCTCGGCCGTGGCCGGGAGCTTAGCGAGGAAATCGAGATGGGGCTTTTGCAGGCGTTCCCTCGAATAGCCCATCGTGTCGGTGGCGACCGGCGACCACCAGGCCGCGTCGAATTCTTCCGGGGGCGTGGCCACGCCCTCGTCGTGGTTCCCCTGGACGAGCACGCCACTTTTGCCCGCGGCGTCCTTGAGGATGTCGACCACGGCCTCGGGGTCGGGCCCGTAGTCGACCGCGTCGCCGAGGAACGCGATGCGGTCGAAGTCGGCCTCGGCCAGGACGGCTTCCAGGGCCTCCAGGTTGGAGTGGGTGTCGGAAAGGAGGAGCCACTTCACGGAGATTCCCCTTGCGCCTGAATCCGCGCTTTCAAAGGCCCTGGAGCGCGCCGCGGTTCTTTAGCCCTTGGCAGGGGATTCGTTACCCTTCGCCCCACGGCGTTGAAGGAGGAGGAAGGCGAGGACGACCAAGGCCGCGCCAAGCGCGTCGAAGGCAAGGTCGGCGGCGTCGGCTTGGCGGAAGGGCACAAAGGACTGGTGGATCTCATCCGTGAGGCCGTAGAAGGAGGCGATGGCCACCGCGTAGAGGGCGTCCCGCGCCGCAGAGGTCGCTCGGCCCCCAACGGTCGTCCGCCGCAAGGCAACCCAAAGGAGCGCGCCGAGGATTCCGTAGGCGGCGAGGTGCTCAAACTTGTCTATGAAGGGGATATCCGCCGTCCCCGGCGGCTGGGGCGGGTGCGACTGGGCGGAGAGGGCGAAGATCACGGAGGCCCAGAGGACGGCGGGCGCCCACGGCAGAAGGCGCCGCGAGAGGGCCACCGGCGCAGTCGTGACCCCCTCCGGCGCAGTCGTGACCCCCTTTCATGATTGCACGGGCGGGATCCCCGTCACGCCGCCGCGGCGCAGGTCAAAGACGCGGACGCTCGCCTTGCCCTGCACGAGGTCGAGCCGGCGCGCCGCAAAGACGCGGCCCACCGGCGCGCAAGTGAGCCCTCCCGCTTCGAGGACTTTCGCGAGCCGCTCGGCCCTCTGCGGCCGCGCCGCGTAGACGAAGCCGCACCCCTGGAACATGAGGACCCAGTCGCGCAGGCTGATGCCCGGGGGCTTGGGGATCCTGCTGATGTCCACGAAACCGCCGACGCCCGAGGCCTCGAGCATCATCCCAACGGTGCCAATGATTCCGGGGTTTGAGGCGTCTTTGCAGGCGCCCACGAGGCCCGCGGCCCCCGCGGCCCGGACCGCGTTCAGCCGCCGCTCGACCGCCCGGCGGCTTTTCGTCCGCAGCGGGGACCAGGCCGTCGGGTAGTCCTTGAGCCGCCGCCCATCGAGGTCGAGAGCCACGAGGAGGGTGTCGCCGTCGCGGGCGGTGTGCGAAAAAGTGCAGTGCCGCTTGTTTACGCGCCCGAGGATCGCGACGGCAAGGGACGGCGATGGGTCGTCGGGGTGGAGGTGGCCTCCCACGATGGGGACGCCGAAGTGTCGGGCGGCCTCGGCCATCCCGGAGGCGACCTCCGACTCAAAGGACCTGCCTGTGGAGCCCATGAAGTCGACGGCGGCGACCGGGTGGCCGGCCATGGCGAGCACGTCGAGGACATTCACGAGGACCGAGGAGTAGCCCGCGGCGCGCGGCGACTTGCGGAGGAATTCGGGCACGATCGCGTCGAGGGCAAGCAGGAGGTAATCCTCCCTGAGGCCCGGCAGGTCGAGGACCGCGCAGTCCTCGCCGAAGTCCGCGACGACCCTCGCGTCGGAGGCGACCTGGAAGTGCGCCGTAAGCGAGCCGAGGCGGCGCTTGCGCGTGACGCCGGGGTAGCGGCGGATCGCGGCGGCAAGCGTCTGGAGTTCCAAGCGCGCCGCGGCAGACAAGCTGGCACCGGCCGCGAAAGCGCGGGGACGCTATTTAATCCGGGGCACCGGGGGCTCAGTGCCTGGGCACACCGAGCGAGCCCAGCGCGGGCGCGAAAAGCGCGAAGGCGACCATGGCCACAACCGCGCCGGCAAGCGGGCCGAGGCCGGGCGCGACGGCTTCGCTAAGCGAGAAGGAGACCGGGGCGGTCGCGGCCGCCAGAAGTTTGAGGCCTTGCAGGTCGCCGGAGAGTCGAAGGCGGCCCTGTGAACTTGACAGGTCAAAAGCGAGGGCCCCCCGCTGGGGCGAGGCCGAGAGCGCAAAGGCGAGGAGGACGCACGAGCCGAAGAGCCCGAGCGCCGTGGGGCCGAGAGGCCCTGAGAGGAGAAACAAGGGGGCCACCGCCGAGCCGAAGAGGACCAGTGAAAGGAGCCGCCCTCGCCCCCAAGCGGCGTCGATCGTGGGGGAAAGGATGGCGTAGAGCGTGCAGCCGGCCGCGCCGCCAAGCAGAGACCCGGCCACGGAGGATGAGTCTCCGGCCAGCCATGGGGCGCGCAACGCAACGGTGGCGCACGATGCGATGGCGAAAGCCACGGCGATTTCGCCGAGAGCATGGAGCCTCAGCATTGGCGTCATCCGAAGGAGCCGGGCGGCCCTGCCCATCTGGCGGCGGTTCTGCCCGCCCTCGGCTGCGGGGGCTTGGAAAGCCGAGCGGATGAGGAGGGCCCCCGCCAAGATGAGCGCAGCGGGCCCCGAAAGCGCCGCTTGGGGGACCGCCAAGGCGACGGCGACCCCGGCAAAGAGCCCGAGCGCGGGCAGTGCACCGATCCGCATCCATTGAACGGGCCCCTTGGAGGGTGCCCCTGCAACCTCGAGGGACGCGCCGGGGCTGATGGCCGGCAGCATCAGCGCGGGCGCCGAGAGGCCCCCGGCCGCAAGGAGCGGGAGCGCCCGGGCATCCCCGAACAGGGTGAAGTACGGGAAGACAAGGGGGACCGCGACAAGCGCGCCGGAGGCGAGGGCGAGCGCCCCGGCCGCAGCGAGCGAGAGACGGAGCCCCGCGTTCAGCGGGAGCGAGAACCAAGCGCCGGAGGCGAGCAAACCCGAAAGCAACAGGAGCGGTGGGTAAAGGGTGGCGGGGCTGCACCAATCAAAGCACCCCGGACTTTGGAGCGCGGCAGCAAA
>JBGPNV010000165.1:0-5779 GCA_041487695.1 Thermoplasmata archaeon
AGTTGTGGGAGAGGTCCAGTGCCCAAACTGCCGGGCCGTAACCTCCTCCGACGCCGCATTCTGCGGAAACTGCGGCGCATCGCTTGCCGCGATGAGGGTTCCCGCCGCCGCAGCGGCGCCGGAAACGCCGGCGGTCCAAGGCCCGATGCCGCTACCCTCACCCATGGTGGGCGGGCAGCCGGTGGCCCCGGCGCCGCCGCTGTCGACCGTGCCCCAACCCTTCCCGCCGCCACCGGCCGCGCCCCCGCAGGCACCTCAATGGCCGCCGGCCGCGCCTCGGCAGGCACCTCAATGGCCGCCGGCTCCGCCACCGCCTCCTCCTCAATGGCCGCCAGCCGCGCCCCCGCAGGCAACTGGATGGCCGCCGGCTCCGCCACCGCCAGGCACGCCGTCGCCGATCTCAAGCCTCTTGGGGCCGGCGCCGCCCGCGCCCTCGCCGCAGGCGGCGGCCGCCCGGCAGATGGCCAAGGACGCCTTCCCCATGCGCTTGATGGCCTTCCTCGTCGACGCGGTCATGTGCGGCGTCGTCTCGTGGGCCTTTTCGTTCTTCTGGGGCTCCTTCTTTTTCCTCGGGTGGGTCCTCCTGTGGTGGAGCGGCGCGATCCTCCTCGCAATCTACATGCTGCTCATGGAAAGCTCCTCCGGCCAGACGGTCGGGAAAATGCTCTTCGGCCTCAAGGTCGTCCGCGAGGACGGCGGGCCCATGGGCATGGAGCAGGTCCAGTGGCGCGCATTCGGGATTCTCCTCTACCCGCTCTTCCTCCCTGCGGTCCTCGATTTTCTCTGGGCGCTCGAGCAGGGGCAAACGCTCGGCGACCGGTGGGCGCACACCGCGGTCGTGCGGGTTCAGCAATAGGGGCGGAGGGTCTTTTTTGAAGCTCCGTTCTCGACGGGTGGTCGGCGCGTGACAGGGGCGGTGCGCGAGTCCGGAGCTTTGAAGTCCTCAAGCGTAGCGTGAGCGGAGAGCAAACCCATGGGCGAAGCAGAAGGCAGCAGCGACGTGATCAAGATCGACTTGGAACGCATGAAGCAGGCCGAAGCCTCAAAGCTCATCGAGACCAGGATTTGGCGAACTCGGGAAGGGCAGCGCCTCGTGATTACCTCGGAGGGTGAGATCAGTTTCGTCCTCGCGATCCTTGCCAAGCACGGGTTCTCGTACGAGCGACCGCGGGAAGAGGACGGCCTCCTCACGGTGCGCGCCGTCCGGAAGTAGGCCGGCCCCCGCGCAGCTCGGGGTAAGCCTTAACGGGCCACGGGTTCTCCTTCCTCGCCGTGGCGGCGGCAACCTGCGCCGGCTGTGGTGCCTGGACATCGAGTGCGACGGGCTACTGCACGGTCTGCAGGCGGCCGCTTGGCGATTCGCCGAGGGCGGCCGCGACGGCGCCGCCTCCGCCGGCCTCGGGCGCGGCCGCCTACGTGGGGCTCCCGCCGATGGTCAGGGCCGCCCCCTACCCGCCGCCGGGCTATGGCCCGCCGGCCTATCCCGCCCTGGGCTACGCCGCGCCCGGGTATGGGCCCCCCGGCTACGCTGCAGCCCCGTACGCCGCCCCCGCCTACCCGATCCCGATGGGGTACGTTCCGCCGCCGCCCGGGTACGCGCCCGTGGGTTTCGCGCCCTACCAACCTCAAACGGCCGCCCTGCTCGCGCGCAACTGCGTCGGAAGGCGGTGGCTTGCGGCCCTCCTCGACCTTGGCCTTGTCTTTGGCCTTTGGGTCGGGCTGCTTTCCCTCTTTAACGCCGTCTCCTTCGGCTACGTCGAGGGGTGGCTTTACCTCGGCTTCACGGTCGCCCTCGGCTTCGCCTACTACATCCTGCCCGATGCCTCCGGGAGTGCCACGCCGGGGAAACTCGCGCTTGGCCTGCGCCTCGTCGACAAGAACCTTCAACCCGCGGGCCCCGGTCAGGTAGCGGCGCGGTCGTGCGAGCTCTTCGTCTGGGTGATTCTCTTCGGGCTCCTCTTTTTCCTGGTGCAGCTCTACTACACCTACAAGAACGGCCAGGGCCTCGGCGACTCGCTCGTTGGCACGTTTGTCGTGCCTAAGAAAGACGTCCTCATGTCCGGCCTGAACTACACGTGACGCCGCGTCAGGGGAGAAGTTCGGGCACGGCGCCCGGCCTGTCGGCGACCTTCACGCCCACGGCCTCGAGCGCCTCGATTTTCGAGGCCGCCGTCCCGCTCTTCCCTGAGATGATCGCGCCCGCGTGCCCCATGGTCTTGCCGGGCGGCGCGACGCGGCCGGCGATGTAGGCGACGACGGGTTTCTTCACGCGCCGCTTGATGAACGCGGCCGCGGCTTCCTCGGCGTTCCCGCCGATCTCGCCCACGAGCACGATGGATTCCGTGCGCCGGTCCTTCTGGAAGAAGTCGAGCATGTCGAGGAAGTTCGTGCCGCTCACGGGGTCGCCGCCGATGCCCACGATCGTCGACTGGCCGATCTTGGCCTCCGAAAGCGCGTTGACGATCTCGTAGGTCAGCGTGCCCGAGCGCGAGACGACGCCGACGGACCCCTGGCGGAAGATCGTCTCGGGCATGATGCCGATCTTGCCGACCCCCGGGACGGCAACGCCGGGGCAGTTTGGCCCCACGACGCGCACGTCCTTCGCGCGCGCGATGGCGACCATCCGCATCGCGTCGTGGACGGGGATGTGCTCCGTGATCACGCAAATGAGCCGGACCTGGGGGCTCTCGAGGGTCTCGAGGACCGCGTCCATCGCGAATTTCGCGGGCACGAAGATGCAGGAGGCGTTCGCCCGGGTCTTATTGACGGCCCCGGCCACCGAGTTGAAGACGGGGACGCCGTGGACGTGCTCGCCGCCCTTGCCCGGCGTGACGCCGGCTACGACCTTGGTCCCGTAGTCCAGCATCGCGCGCGTGTGGAACTGCCCCTGGCCGCCCGTGATCCCCTGGACGAGGACTTTCGTCGTGCGGCTCATGATCGATGGCAACCTCACACCCCCTTCAGCGCGACGACTTTCTCCGCCGCCTTCTCGAAGGACGACTCCGCCGAGATTCCGGCCTTCGCGAGGATTTCCCGCGCAAGGTCCTCGTTTCGGCCCTTGATGCGCGCGACGAGCGGGATCTTGATGTTCTCCTCCTCGATGACCTTCGTGACACCGATGGCGACCGTGTCGCACTTCGTGATCCCGCCGAAGATGTTGAGGAAAATCTTCGAGGGGCGAGCCTCGTTCATGAGGCGGAAGCAGGCCTTCACCTTCTCGGGGTCGTCGGTGCCTCCGAGGTCGAGGAAGATCGCCGGCTTGCCGCCGAAGCGCGAGAGCATGTCGAGGGTCGCCATCGTGAGCCCCGCGCCGTTCGCGATGACCCCGATGTCGCCGTCGAGTTGGACGAAGGCGATGCCCTCCTCCTTGGCCTTGGCCTCGAGCGGCGGGATGTCCTCGGGCTCGTGGACGAATTCGCTGTGGCGGAAGAGCGCGTCGTTGTCGATGACGACCTTTGCGTCGGCGCAGTAGACCTCGCCTTTCGGCGTGATCGCCGTCGGGTTCACTTCGATGAGCGTGCAGTCGAGCTCGCGGTAGATTTTCCAGAGCGTCTCGACGACCCCCTCGATCTGAAGGGCGATGTCCTTCGGGAAACCGAGGAACGCGCTCATCTCGCGCAGGTGGTACGGCCGAAGGCCCACGAGCGGGTCGATAGGCGCCTTGAACATCTTCTCGGGGGGCACGTCCTCGACTTCCATCCCGCCCATCCCGGTTGCAAGGATGACAGGGCAGCGGTTGAGGCGGTCGAGCACGATCCCGAGATAGACTTCCTGGGCGATCTCGAGCTTCTCGGCAACGAGGACCTTGCGCACTTTGTAGCCCTTGATCGTGAGGGCCATTAGCTCGGGGACAAGGGCTCGTGCTTCCTCGAGGTTGTTGGCGAACTTCACGCCGCCCGCTTTGCCGCGCCCGCCCGTGCCGATCTGGACCTTGAGGACGGCAGGGAAGGGAACGCCTTCCAGTTCGTCGGGCGAGGTCACGACCTTGCCCCGAGGGACTCGGAGTCCGTAACGCGCGAAGATTTCCTTGCCACGGTATTCGAGGAGGTTCAAGGGGCCGCCGCCTTCCACCCCGGAGGGGGTCTCGGCATCGGGGCTGCGCTATTTTAGGTTCGCGCAGGGCGCGGCAGACGGCCCGGCTCAAAAGCAGATCGCGGGGCGAAACACGAGAACGGCAATCGCCAGGCCTGCAAGGGCGGGCCCGAAGACCGCGACACTCACGGCGGCATCTTCGAGTTCACCGTGGCGCACGCCGCGAATTCTCCTTCGAAGTTCGAGCGCCATTGAAAGGCCCGCGAGCACGGTGGTACCAAGGAGGAGCGATAGAAAGGCCCATCGGAGCGGCGCCGAACTTGGCACCTCGCCGCCCATCGGCCCGCAGACGTTCTCGGGCGTGTACAAGGTCGCGCTGTAAGCCCACGCGGCAAGACCGACGCCCACGCTGAGGAGGGCGAGCACCACGTTTTGTCGGGCGGACATTGGGCTTTGCTCTAGGAGAATCGGGCCCTCGTCGGCAAAGTCTTTGCGGATCGTCGTATGACGTCGCATTTCCTGCTACCCAGGGGCCGTTTCCGCCGTTCACCACTCTCCAGCCAATGTTTATCTAGGGGTGTCTCCTCGTTCGGACTTGAGAAGAGCAATGCTCGTCAAAGACCTGAAGCCGAACCAGCCAGTCGACCTCCTCGAGCTCAAAGTCAAGGAGAAGGAGCAGCCCCGGGACTTCACCTCGAAATACGGGAAGGCGGGCCGTGTGTGCAACGCGGTCGGCGTCGACGAGGCCGGCGACCCCGTGGAGATCACCCTCTGGAACGGCGACATCGAGAAGGTCCTCGAAGGCCAGAAGATCCGGATTACGAACGGGTGGGTCAAGCAGTGGCGGGGCAAGGTGCAGGTCTCCCCGTCCCACAAGGGGACGCTCGAGGTCCTGTCCAGCTAGAGGTCCCCGCGTCTGCGGGTCTGCGGCCCCCTTACTCTTTGGAGGCCCCACGGCCCCCATGCTCCTGAGGAGCGCCAGCCACCGGGCGCCTGAAACAACCTTTGCGCGCAGGGACATCAGGCCGCTTCCGCGCGCGCGCGGCGCACCACCGCGTCGGCAAGGACCACCGGCAGGGGGCTCGGCGCGCCGGGCTCCGTGAGCCTTGCCGCGAGCCGCCCCGCGTCGTCCACGCTCATCCCCGTGCCCGGCGAGACGTACAGCGCGTTCTTTTCGGGCGGCGCGCAAAGCTCGAACCCCCTCCACTCCCCGTCGACCCGGATCCGGCGCGCGTCAAAGGCCCCGAAACGGCGCGCGCGGACGCCCACCTTGCCGAGGAGCTTGCCCTTCGCCGTGCCAAGCGCGGGCAGCTTGAGCTCGAGCCCCGTCATCGACGCGAGCCCGCAGCGCCTCGGGTGGAGGATCCCCTGCCCGTCGGTGATGACGACCGCACGGCGGCGGGCGTCGGCCGGCAACGTGCGCGCCGCCGCGAGGATTCCCGGCAGTTCCCGAAACGCGAGGTACCCGGGCACGTAAGGGACGGGCGGCGCGAACTCCACGACCGCGCTTGCAAATTCCTCCCCTGTTGTGAGGTCGACGGCGACGGCGGCGGCAAAGGCCCTCGTGTCGCCCTTTTCGTAGGCCGCATCAACCCCGATGGCAACTTTGGGAGGGCGGTCGAGCGAATCGGTGGTGACTTGCGCGGCGAGGCGTTCCTGCCGCGCGGCGAACGCGCCGAAGAGCGGGCGCACGTCGAATTCGTGCACGGCGACCGCTTCCAAGGGCTCCACGCGCCCCGCCCGCAAG
>JBGPNV010000166.1:0-5744 GCA_041487695.1 Thermoplasmata archaeon
AGGCGATCGTCTTCGCGCAGTACAGGGACACGGTCACGACGATCGTGGACGAGCTCAAGGGCCACGGGATCGAGGCCCGCCGGTTCGTGGGCCAGGCCGACCGCAAGGACGAGAAGGGGATGTCGCAGGACGAACAGCGCGCGGCGCTCGCCGCGTTCGGGCGAGGCGGCTTCCCCGTCCTCGTGGCATCGAGCGTGGGCGAAGAGGGCATCGACATCCCGGCCGTCGACCTCGTCGTGTTTTTCGAGGCCGTGCCCTCCGCGATCCGGTCGATCCAGCGTCGCGGGCGCGCCGGCCGCACGAAGGCGGGCCGCACCGTTGTCCTCATCGCCGCGGGCACGCGCGACGAGAAGATGGCCTTCGCGGGCCTTGCCAGTGAGAAGAAGATGAAGCGGATCGTGCAGGGGATGCGGCGGCCGGACACGAAGGGGAGGAGCGCGCTCGACGCGTGGAAGGCCGAGGGCGCGCAGGAGGAGGAGTGACGCCTCCTTGAGGCGAACCGCAAGTGGTTGCTCGCGCTCGAAAACCGTGTTTCAGGGCCTTGTCGCGGCGTGGCGTGCGGGGTCACCGGTCTCAAGGCCGCTTACGGTAGTACTGAGGCCGCTCCCTTAGGTTCCGCCGGAGGATCTTGATGGCGTGGGCCTCTCTGGCCGGGGTAAGGTGGACTGTCTCGGGCCAGGCGCCGGGGTAGGAGGGCGGGCGCGGCGGCTTGCGGCCGGCCGGCCCCGCGTATCCCGAGCGCTCGAACAGGCGGCGCTGGAGGAGCGCCCGCATCGGTGCGGAGTCGGCGAGGGTTCCAAGCGAGCGTGGGAGCAGCACGAGCCCCGCGAGGCGGCAATTGTGAGCGGGCAGGAACGCGGCGCCCTGCCAGGGGTGGTCGACGACCTCGCCGACGGTCCGCGAGGCTGGCAGACCGACGGCGACGAGCATGGCCATCCCCGGGGCTTGGCCGAACTCGAGGCCGATGCCGCCGACAATGGTGCCCGGCACCTCTCGGCGCCACGGCCTCGCCCGGCGGGTTAGGGGGAAGGGGTTGGGGACCGCTGCCGCGATCGACGGCGGGGCGAAGCGCGCGTGGCGCACGAAGAACGATACGAGGGCCGCAAGCGCAGCTGGCGTGGCCGTTACCGCGCGCCAAAAATCGGCTTCAAGGTCTCGGGCGTCGTTCAGCTTGCGCACGGGTGCCATCAAGCGGAGGCCTTGGCTGTGGCCGGGGGTCGAGTACATCGGGCGGGTCGCGCGCCAGTGCCTGAGCCGGCCTACGGTTTGCCTGCGAAGCGCGGCGCGGAGCAGGCCGGGGGGAGCCCAGGCGGCCGGGCGACCCGGGGGGATCGGAGGGGTCCTCCTGTGGGGCCCCCTGTAGCCGTAAAGTTCGAAGGCCCGTCGCTTCAGCGCCGCAAGGACGGGCGGAGCCTCCGTGAAGGCGCCCAGCGAGGCGGGGACGGCGACGAGGTTGGAGAGCCGGGTGAAGTGCCGGGGGTCCTGCGGTGAGCGGGGGTAGATGTGGCAGAGCGCGGCGCCCTTGAAGTGGCGGGCAGTGGAGCCGAGCGCGCCGTAGAAGGCATCCTGCGCGGGCTGGTTTGCCCAAAGGCGGACCCCGTCGACGACCTGCCCCTGGCGCCCGTGGCCCTTGACGGCCCGCGCGGTCTTCGGGAAGACTACCGGCACGGCCCGTGCGACGGCGGGGTCGACCCACAGCGAATGGCGAGCGACAAGGTCAAGGACGAGCGAGAGCGCGCGGCCCCCATCGCGGCGGGCGAGGTCAGCGTAGAATTCCGCGTCGAGGTCGATGCGGGGGGGAGTAGGACTGCGGACGGGGAGGCCTCGCTGGGGGCAGATCCCGCGGCGCATCTTGAGGCTGTCGGCGGACGACTGGCCGGCCAGGGAACGGGGTGCGGCGCCTGCAGACCCACGTGAAGAGTTCTCCCGAAAGGTATATCGCGGCGGCTCGGCGCTCCAAAGAGACGCTTGCGCTCCGACCTTAGCCGGGATCAGACGAAATTCATCTCCCAAGTGATGCTTGAGATCCGGCAGCGACGCCAGAACACGAGCGCGCACCTTGCCGAGATGCTCAGGCAGCGCCGGGAGGAGGCCGCGTGGCTCCGCTCGCTCGACCTACGGTGGGCGGCGCTGGAGGCGATGGCGCAGCGGCAAGGGCAGGCGGGCGCGGCCGCCACGGCCCGGGAGCTTTCGCGGGCCGTGCTCCGAATCCTCTCGGGTCCGCCCGGCGTCAGCGACGAAGGCGGCCCCGCCGAGCGGCAGGCGGTGGGTTTGGCGCGCGACTCCCCCGCCCGCGACGCCGCGCTCCTCAAAGCCGCTGTCGACGAGGTCATTGCGCCAACGCGCCAGCGTCTGCATGCCCGCCTGGAGCGCGTTGGCGAGGAGATCGAGGCGCTGGAGGCGATGAAAGCGCGGACGCAAGACCCCCGTCAGGCGCGCCGGGCGCGCAACTCGGCCGGCGGCCCCCATTTCTCGAAGACCGTCGCCGGGCCCCCACGGATTCCAGGGGCCCCGCCCGTCGCGCCGGCGCCAACCGCAGGGGCGCTGCGACTGCCGGTGGCGCCGAGACCTCCCGGACCCCTCGTCGAGAAGGGCGCGCGGGGCTTCGGGATCTTCCGCGATGTCACAACGGAGCTCGTTCGGTTGCTGGCAGACGTGGGGCGCATCGACGCGAACTCGGCCGCAGCGTTGCTCGGGGGGTACGCGCCGTTCTCCGCGCTGAAAGAGTCGGAAGTCCGCGAGGCGGTCCTCGACTACTTCGCGTTCATCGAGGGTCGGTGGCGGGCGCTTGGAAAACGACTGAGTGTCGAGGGGTCTGGAGACGGTGCGGCGCTCGTGAAGTCATGAGTTCTGCGCCGAGGGCGCGCCCTTTGCGATGGGGCTCCGAAAACGACTCACTTTCAACGGGCCTTGCGCTTTCGCCCCCGCGGCGCATCCACCGCGGGGGCCCTGGCTCCTCGCCCGAAAAGACCGTCGATGAGTTCGAGGGCGCGCCTTTCGACATGCGCGTTTGCCCGCTTGCCGGCCCCTGCGTTGGCCCTACGGGGATCCCCCATCACGCCCGACTTCCACCGGTTCTCCTGGTTTCCGATAATCACGAACCGCCCCGACCCCGGCCAGTCGGGCTTGACGCGTCTGTGGCCCTTCACCAGGCGGGGCGCCAGCGCAAGGAGACGTGAAGTCTCCATGTGGCCAGCGTGTCCGTCGCGGGCCGGGAAGCCCTGTTCCCCGAGCAGCTCGTAGGCGAAGTCGTAGTCGCAAAGGACGGCCAGACGGAGCTCCGGGTGGCGCGAGGCCACGCGCCTGGCCCCCTCGCGCAGCGCCGTCATGTGGCCGGACTCTCCGTGGCCGGAGAGCACCAAAACCTTGCGCACGCCGTTGCGGTGAAGGTCCTCCAGCAAATCCTCGACGACTCGAAGCAGCGTGCCAAGCTCAAGGGAAACCGTCCCGGGAAGGTGCCGTGTTGCGATGCAGGACCCGTACCACAGCGGGGGGAGGATGAGCGCCCCCCGCTGCTTGGCAAGCGCCCGAGCCAGGGCCAGGGGCTGGAACACATCGGCGCCAAGCGGCAGATGCGGCCCATGCCCTTCCAGCGCCCCCGCCGGGAGTACCACGAGTGGGTCGCGCGCGACCGCGCGAGCAAACTCGGTCGAGGTCATCTCTTGAACAAGGAAGCACGGCGTGGGGACCCTGCGAGACCGAACGGGTTCTCCTTCAAAGAGGTTTGGGGCCGCGCGTTCCCATTTTGGTCAGGACGGCAAAGATGTGAGGAGACGGGAATGGCCGGACGTCCGGCCGAACAGGACCCGCGCGCCCGCTGAGCCGTCTCACGACCTCCCCCCCACGGATTCTTATACCGGCCGGCCCAGTCCTTGCTAGATTCCCATGCCGTTCGAAATCCAGCCCCATGATGTAACCTGTCTCTGCGCCGTCGTCGACCTCCCCAAGCGCGTCATCGTCGAGGAACTCCCGCCGCGCGCCGCCCGTGCGCGCTTCCGCGTGCAGGCGTTTGTCGAGCGCGATGTGGGGCTGCTGCTCGAGGGGATCGCCCCGGCGCTGCGGGGCGCGCGCGTGAGGCGCTGGGAGGGCGCGTTCGTGTTCGCGGAGGTGGAGGTGCCGGGAGAGCGGGCGGGGTTCGTGAGGCAGATGGTGAGGGCGCTAGGCAGGAGCGAGGAGGATGGGTTGCACGTCGCCGCGGGGTTGCTGGAGGAGGAAGAGCCCATGGCGGTTAGGCTGGAAAGGCTCGTGGGGGCGCTGGCGGGGTAGGAGGCGGAAGGCTTACTCCTTACCCAGCTCAAACTCGCCACGCCGACCGTCGAACACGAACTTGAGCGTCTTCAGGACGCTCCGGCCGACGACCACAAAGTCGTAGTCGGGTTTCATCTCGACCATGGCGACGGTCCCTTCGAACAAGTCGGGGAGGACAAGCCGCAGATAGTACCCCGGCTCCTTGGTTTCTCGGTGGATGGATCCGACGCTGAACCAGGCCTTCTGAGCGAGCCCCATCTCGCTTGCCACGACTTGCGGGATATGGCACAGCGATGAGCCCGTATCTAGAATCCCGTCGATGGTTCTCACGCGCCCATTCCCGGAGTCGATCTGCACGGGGAGCCTCGCTGCCCCGCTTTCGTGGAGGGGCGCCCGCATTGCGCCGCCTCCCTCAGGCCACGGCCGGTGTCATGGTCCTGGCCATCCCCAGTGCGTTGAGGAACCCAATGAAGTCGGGGGGCCTCCCCCGGGCCTTCGCGACCTCTTCGTAAAGCCGGGTGTCGTCGGGGCCAGTGCCAACGCGTTCCCCCTCGATGTAAGCGACAAACCGCCCCTCCCCCTCCTTGTCGATGAGTCTGGCTCGCTCCAGGCGAAACGCCTGCTCCGACCTCCAGAATGCCTCGGTCGGCTCGGGGGTGCGCCGTCGAAGCTCGGCGCCCGCGTGTTTAACGAAGTTTTCCCACGGGACGGCGAAAAAACGCTCCTTCAGGTCCTGGGTCAGCCCAACGCGCCGGTTGACGAAGTCCTCGATCTGGCTGGGGCTCAGCCACCCCCACCGTTTCGCCGCCTCTCGGACGAGGCGCAGGTCGATTTCGTCCGTGCCCACCACTGCGACCTTGGCGCCAGGCATCGTCTCGTACACGTGCAGGGTCAAAGGGCGGGCCCGCTCATCCTCGATCTCGGGGTCGTCAAGCCCTGGCGCCAGGGAGCCGAGCTTGCGTTCGGTGTGCTTGATGAGCCCGGCCTCCTCGAGCCGCCGGAGGGAGTTGTAGACCTCCTCGCAGAAAGGGCCGTGCTTGAAAACCACGAACTTGAGTGATCGAATGGGGCGCTTGACCGAGAGGTCGAACTCCTTGGGATGGGCCGCAATGAAGAGGAGCTTCTGGAGCTTGGTGAGCCCGTGGAAAGGCTGGTCGGGCGCCGATAGGAGCGCCTGCAGCACGAGCATGTCGGTTGCGGAGAGTCGCTCTGCGTCCATTTGCTCCAGCATCTCGATGCCCGCGGCGACGTAATAAACTCTTCACGAGGGGTCCCGCAAGGGGCAATCTGGCGGCTCCCTGCCGTGACGGCCCCGCGCCCCCCACGGCGCCGTATCCGTGGTCGAGTGGAAACCTGGGGCCATCCCCGAACGGATCGCTTCGGCGGGCGCTTTCGCGAGACGCTGGGGGGGCGCGTTTGTGTTCGCGGAGGTGGAGGTGCCGGGAGAGCGGGCGGGGTTCGTGAGGCAGATGGTGAGGGTGGTCGCAAGGGGAGGA
>JBGPNV010000167.1:0-5726 GCA_041487695.1 Thermoplasmata archaeon
AGCCGTCGTGATCCTGCTGACGTTCAGCGTCGGCCTCCAAGGCCTGGAAACTCCGTCGGAATGGAAAGGAGCCACCGCGAACGTCGTGCCTGAGGCGGCGTTAGGGCGAGCCGTGGCAAATCCCCCAACCGGCCCGACCGATCGGGTACAGGCGCGTGCGGACTGGTCGCCTTACGGGTATTTTGTTCAGGAAGGCAGCAGCGAAGGCGGCGGGAACCAAGACGTCTTCTTGGGTACAAGTGCCGGCCTTGTTTCGAGGCTTGCTGTGGGTCGGTTGGCGCTTGCGGCGCTTGGGAACGACGGAACATGGCACCCTTTTGCCCTCACATTCGTCGGAACCCGGGCTTCGCCGGTCGGTGGCGAAAGGACTGCGGGCCAGACGAACCGGCTTGTAGGCCCGGACGCCGCCTTGTGGCGCACGGCCCTCCCGGGATATCGTGAGGTAGTGTATCCCGGCATGTATCCCGGCATCGACGTTGTCTTTGACACCTCGGCGTCGGGGTTAGAGTACACGCTCCGAGTCGCCTCATCGGCTTCCCTGTCGCAGTTTGAGATGGCCTTCGAGGAAGTCGAAGCCGTTTCGATCGACGCGAGCGGCAACGCGGCCATTGATTGGGGCGAGGGAGTCGTGGTGGATCGGGCTCCGTTGGCTTTCCAGGCGGGCAACAGGGTCGCCTGCACCTTCACCCAGCCCTCCGCCAAGAGCCTCGGCCTCGACTGCCCGGGGCGAGACCCGGCGTTGCCGATTGTTGTCGACCCCTTGCTCTATTCCACTTACCTCGGCGGTTCGGGCTGGGACACGGCCTCGGCCCTTGCTGTGGGCGGCGCGGGCGATATCTACCTTGCTGGGCAAATGCCATCCCCAGACTTTTCAAACGCGAGCTACGATGCCTTTGTTGCAAGACTGAACGGGACTACCGGTGCGCTCGACTATGCCACGTTCTTTGGCGGCTCCTCCTCCGACACGGCGGTCGGCATTGCCGTGGATGCTGCAGGAGATGCGTACGTCGTGGGCGGCACGCAGTCGCCCGACTTTCCCACGACGGGCTCGGCGTTCGATGCGAGTTTCAACAGCAACGGAACCTATTCCGATGCATTCGTCACCAAGGTCGACCCGAGCGGAGGCTCGCTGACTTATTCGACCTATCTTGGTGGCTTGGGCTTTGACACGGCCGAAGGCGTGGCGGTCGATGGGAACGGGAGCGCCTACGTCGTCGGTGAGACGGGCTCCTCTGACTTCCCGAACGGCTCTTCGGGATTTGGGTCCTTTGTGAACGCCAACGGCGAGGCGTTCGTCGCCAAGATCACGCCGGGGGGCGACGCACTCACCTATCGCGGGTTGATCGGTGGTGTGGGGGTCGACATGGCAACATCCGTGCGCATCGATGCCTCCGGGCAGGCCTTCGTCGCTGGCCAAACGCAGTCCCCCGATTTTCCGGTGACCTCGGGGGCCTTCAACACGAGCTATTACCTCGCCACCCAAAACGCGGGGGACGGTTTCGTTGCCGAGGTCGATGCGGGGGGAACCGGGCTGGTCTTCGCAACGTACCTCGGCGGCGTATGGTACGACTTCATCACGTCCTTGGCCCTTGGCCCGGCGGGCGGCATCTTCGTAGCGGGCGGCACGACCTCCCCCGATTTTCCGACGACGCCGGGGGCGTTCCAGGCCGACGCAGGCACCGGCACGCAAAATGCCTTCGTGACCGAGCTTTCCTCGGATGGCAGTGCCCTGATCTACAGCACGTTTCTTGGGAGCTTCCTCGACGACCGTGCCCAGGCCCTTGCAGTCAACGAGAGCGGCTACGCTTTCGCGGTGGGCTGGGCCCAGTGGTCGAACTTCCCCACCACCTATGGGGCGCTTGACCGGACCTACCACGGGCCGGGCATCGGGGGCGACGACGGGTTCCTCGCGGTGCTGACCCCGGGTGGAGACGGGCTCTTCTACGGGACATTCCTCGGGGGCGACGGCTACGACGCCGCCTTCGGCGTGGGGTTGGCGGCCGATGGGTCCGCGTGGGTGGCCGGGACGACAAACTCGACCGATTTTCCGATGGCCGGCGGAGGACCCCAGCCCTCGCTCGGGGGGGCGACGGACGCCTTCCTGACGCGGATCTCGTTCCCGCCGCCCGGCTTCTACCTCGACCCTGCAGTTTCTGCGGTCACGGCGCGCCCCTCCGGGGGCTTCTCGATCACGGTCGGCATCGGGAGCATCAGCAGCTACGTGGGGCCCTCGGTCAGCGTCGCCCTAGCTACGCCCCCTGCGGGCGTAACGGCGGGTTGCACGCCGAACCCCGTCGCAATCGGCCATAATTGCAGCCTCGCCATTTCGCTGGATTCGTCGGTGGCCCCAGGCGTGTACCCGCTCAACATCACGGGCGACAACGGCTCGGCCGTGCGCACGGCCACGGTGAACCTGACGGTGCTGCCGCCCCTGCCGCCCCCGGACTTTGACCTTGCGGTCTCCCCTCCGGCGGTCGTCACCTTCCCGAACAGCACGGTAAACGTGACGATTACGGCGCACGCGGGAGCGGGCTATCTCGGTCCCGCCGTTGCAATCCGTCTCGCGACCGCGCCGGCCACTTTTGGGGGCTCTTGCTTGCCGGCGTCAATCGCCCCGAACGGAACCTGCACCTTCTCCCTTTCGGTTGGCGCAGCCGTGGCGCCTGGCAGCTATCTTGCGGAATTCCGAGGCGACAACGGGACTGCCAACCGGACGGCGAGTTTGCAGGTCACGGTGGTTGCGCCTCCCCCCGAGCCTGGCGACTTTGCCGTGGTGTTGGATGCCCCGAATGTGACGATCCCCCGGGACGGCTCGGGAACCCTCACCGTGCGGGTCGAGGGCCTTGGGGTCTACGCGGGTCCGAGCATACGGGTCTCGCTCGAGGGCTTGCCGGCGGGCGTTGCGGGCGCGTGCTTCCCCGCCCTGGTGGCGGCCAACGGGTCGTGCCTTATGACATTGCAGGTGGGGGGTTCCGCCGCCGAGGGGACGTTTCTACTCAGGGTCGTGGCCTCGAACGGAACTACCAACCGCTCCTCCATGCTCGCCCTCACAGTCCTGCCGCTCCCACCTGCGCCCGACTTCGCCCTTGAGCTCACCCCAACGCAGGTTAACGTGACGCAAGGCGCCTCGGCCCAAGTCGTTGTGAACATCACGGGCAGCGCCACTTACGCGGGCCCAGTCGTCGCGGTCACGGCCCGGGGATTGCCTCCGGGTCTCCTGGCCAGGTGCTTCCCATCGAGCGCCGGGGTCCCTGGGAACTGCACGCTCGAAATTGCGGCCTCAACCTCCTCCAACCCAGGATCGTACACGGTCGTCGTGGTGGGGGACAATGGCACGGCTTCGCGTCTCGCAAACCTTTCAGTTACAATCGATGCGGCTAGCCAGCAGCCGCCGCCCGGCGACCCCGGGCCCATTACGCTCACGTTAAGCCGAGCCTCGGTGGGCGCCTCCTTGCAGCGGCCGGCGGTGGTGCAGGTGCGGGTGGAGCAGACGCAAGGCAGCTTACCGATGAACGTGACGGTTTCCCTGCTGAGCCCCGTCGCGGGAATCCAGGGAACCTGCGACCCCGGCCGCGTGGCGGTGCCCGGGAACTGCGCGCTCACCGTGCTCGTGGATCCGTCGGTGCCCGCCGGCACCTATGACCTCTTGGTCGAGGCACGCAACGGGAGCAAAGTGGGCGCGGCGAACCTTACCCTTGTGGTCGATGTCGTCCCGGCGGGCTCCGGCGTGGAGGGGTGGGCCGTCGTTGCGGGAATCTTTGGGGCCGCTGGCGCAGCCTCGCTGTGGGTTGTCGCGCGGAGGCGCCGGGGGAACATCGGCTAGGATCGCGGCGCACGCCGGGTGGATGTCCTCCAGATTATGGCTCCGAGAGCCACAATCTTGGCGTCCTGAAGTCCAGGAGTTGGGGTGGCGAGGAGACAAGTGGGCCCCAAGGCGGTTCGATGGCTGAAGGGCAGCGCTGTTCGGACGGGCGGACGGGCCTGAAGCGGCCCGGAACTAGGGTGCTGAGTCAATCCAGGGGCGCTGGCGCCCCAGGCGTCGCTAGCGCCAGTCCCTTGCGCCTTTTGAGGTCCTGGATCCCGGCGAGGATCCGGGCAAGCGCAATCTTGGCGATCGTGCCGTCCGACTCAAGGTAGCCGACCTCGCGCCCTCCAAGGTCGAGCTCTGCCTCGATACGAGCGAGCAGCTCGGGCTTCTGAAGGCGTTCGAAAAAGGTCGCTGCGTGGTTTACGTCCGGCGCTCCGGGCATGGACGAAAGGAGAGAAGCCCGGCTTACTTCATCTCTGGCCAGGCGAACCTTGATAGCGGCCGCGTCGACGGACACGCGATTGAGGCTCCTACTCGATGCCGTACCGCTTGAGAATCGACCGGTAGGGCTCGCGGGGAACGACCCGGATGCGCCGGATGGCGTTCTTGCCGAAGATGGCGCGGATCGCCCGCTGAAGGAGATAGGGCTTCACGGCGTGCCCAAAACACAGGGGGACCTTGACAGAACCACGAGCGATGACGCGGTCGAGCACAAGGTCCGCTACGATCAAGTTCGGCCGCACACAGGTATCGCCGCCAGCAAGAATGCAGGTTTGGGTCATGGTTTCCCTGGAGGGCGGTTGGACGGCGAGCACTTGAGGCCTCTTTGAACGCAGGTCTATGTACGAGGACTCGACCAAAATGACGCAATGAGGGCGTTGTATGCTGAAATCGAAACACGCGTCCTCCTCGCCTATTTGCCCATCTCGCAGGCACCGCCTGACCCACGAACGAAACGCTCATGAGGCGGCCCCGCGCCATGGCGCCAAGGCCTTGCACCATGAAGGTCTTCCAGCTGGCTCGCGAATCCACGGGGTGCCTAAGCTACCTGCTCGCCGACGAGCGCGCGGGCGCCTGCGTGGTCGTCGACCCTACACAGGACCCGTACCTCTACGATGAGGCGGCGCGCGCACACGGCCTCTTGGTCGAGGGGGTTTGGGAGACCCACACGCACGCGGACCACATCTCGTCTGCCCGGCCGCTTGCGCGCCAGCTTGGCGTTCCCCTCGCGATGCCGGCCAAGTCAGGCGCAACCTTCGACCACGTCGCGATCGGCCCCTCGACCCCGCTGCGTGTCGGCGACATGCATGTGCGGGCGGTCGAAACGCCCGGGCACACGCCGGACGCCATGACTTTTCTCGCCGACGACGCCGCGCTCGTCGGCGACACGCTGCTTGTGGGCACCGTCGGGCGCGCGGACTTCTACCGGGAGGGCCCCTCGGAACTCTTCCATTCGGTCTTCGACAAGCTCCTGCGGCTCGAAGACGCCGTCCGTGTGTTTCCTTGTCACTTCGGTCCCCACCACGGCCTTCCCCTCGACCGCACGACGACGCTCGGCCTCGAGCGAGCGCGCAACGAGGCCCTTACGCAGAAGACCAAAGAGGACTTCGTCCGCTACATGACGGAAGGGTGGCCCCCCCAGCCCCACGGCTGGAAAGAGATCCAGTGGGCCAATACGCACGAATAGGTCCCGGGGGGCCGCGTCACTTTCCAACCGCGGGCCCTCCACAGGAACCGAGGCGAGCACTGGCGCTCAGGTTCCGTGCCGGCCACCGAACTAGGAGTCTGTCGGGCAACCTCTGTGGGTGAGGATAAAGCGTAGCCCCACGAAGGTCGTCTGCCTCACCCGCACCGCCCTTCGGATCTTCTCATCCGAGGGCATGGGGCGCCCCGCCCCTTCCCCATTTCGCCCGGTGCA
>JBGPNV010000168.1:0-5710 GCA_041487695.1 Thermoplasmata archaeon
CCTGCTGACGCGCGGCCACAACGACGAGGTGCTTGAGGCCTCGCGCGTTTCGAGGTTTGCGATCACCTCGCCCTCGGTGGAGGGCTCGGTCGCCGCCTGCGGCGCCCTTACCCTGGCAGAAGCCGGCCTCCTGGTCGTGGGCCCCGGCCACTTGGTGCCGGGGGCGGCCTTCCTGGTCGCGTTCGCCACGTGTTGGCTTCCCGCCATTGCCACCGCGGCCCTCACGACCGCGTACTTCCGTGGAACCGGGGGCACGATCACCGCCGGGCGAAGCGCGGCCCTCGCTCTCACCGATGTGGGCCTTGTCGTTGCCTTCTCGTTCGTCGCCGTCGTCGTGCCCGGAGCGCGAGCGGACCTTTGGCTTTGGGCCCTGCTCCTTGGCGCGGCTTTCGCCGGCTCCGTGAACATGATCGTGCTCGCGGGCACCGCAGAACCTTCGCTGCGCGCCGCCCTGCCGCCGAGCCTGGGGTTCCCAGCTCTCTCTATCCTCATGACTGCGAGGCTTGGACCGGCGACCCTGCCGATGGTCCTGGTGGGCGTCCTCTTTGCGGGCGTTTTCGCCTTCAGCGGGGCCATCTGGATCCGCATCGTCGTCGCGCCGTTCCGCCGCAGCTTCAACGAGGACGGCCTCGGGCTCCTCCACTCCGTGCTCGACGCATGGGCAGGCTGGTCGAGGAGGCCCGGCAGCGCCGACCCCGCGCTGGGCACGCTCCGGATGGAGGCGTTCTTTGCGCGCCACGGCCAGGCGCGCGACGTGGGCTTCCACGCGGTCCGCTTCCAGCAGGAGGGCGGGCGCAGGCTCCTTTGGTTCCTGCCCGAACTTCACCCCGGCCCCTACGCGGACCTCGGGGGCTCGGACCTCCCCGCCAAGGCGACGGCATCGCTCTTTGACCTCGCGGACGAAGTGGCCACGTTCCACGGCCCCTCGACGCACGACGAAAACCCGACGGGCCGAGAGGAGCTTGCCAAGGTCCTCGTGCGCGTGGGCCCCGCGCTTGCCTCCGCTGATTCGGCAGGGCGAGGAGGGAAGAGCGTCCGCGCGGAGGGCGCGCCATTCAAGGTCTTGGCCCAGCGGTTCGGACCGCACCTCGTGCTCGCACAGTCCCGCGCCCCCCTCTCCTCCGACGACATCGACCTTGCGCTCGGGCGCGAGATCACGGCCGACGCGAAAGCCGCGGGGTCCCGCGAAGTGCTCCTCCTCGACGGCCACAACGCCGTCGAGGCGGACCTCGGGCGAATCGTGGCGGGTTCCGCGGAAGGAGGAATCCTGCGCAAGCTCTGCGGTGAGGCTGCCCGGCTGGCCGCTGCCTCGCCCGAGGGCGCCCTCGCCGTCGGGTGGGCCCGCGCGGAGTTCGAACGGGCCCAGCGACTCGAGTTCGCTGTGGGAAGCCAGGGCGTCCTAGCCACGGTGACAGACATCGACGGCGAGCGCACGGCCTTTGTCCTCATCGACGGAAACAACTTGAAGTCGGGCCTGCGCGCGCAGCTGCTCGCCGCCCTTGATCGCAAGGTGGCCCGCGCCGAGGTTTTCACAACCGACAACCACGCGGTCAACACGACGATGGGCGCCGACAACGAGGTCGGGTCGAAGGTCGACAATGCCCCCCTCATCGCGCTGGTCGCGGGGGCCGTTGACCGTGCCGTTGCCGACGTGCGTCCCGCCTCGGTGTCCGTCGCCTCGGCGCGGGTGCCGGGCGTCAAGGTATTCGGGCCGGGCCTCACGGTCAAGATCTCTGAGACGATTCAGGCCGCCGTGCGCCTGATGATCCCGGCTTATGTCATGACTACGGGAGCCGCGGTCGCCGCCTGCGTTGCCCTCGCCGTGGGCCTCACCTAAACGGGGAAGCGCCTTACCCGGGCAGCTCGACGGTGTCGCCGCGCTTGGCGAGGATGACCTCGAAGCCCTCCTTGCGCAAGTCCGCCGCGAGCGGCTCCCGGTTTTCGCCGTGGATGAGCGCGATGCGCTGGGGGCCGCAGCCCTTCGCGAACTTGAGGATGTCCGAGTGGCCAAGGTGCGCGGAGAAATCGAACTTGCGGACCTCCGCCTCGACTTCGTGGCGCACGCCGTCGGCCTCGTAGGACTTCGTGTCGAGGATCGAACGCCCGCCCGTCCCCGGCACCTGGAACCCCGTGAGGAACACCGCGTTCCTGCGGTCCTTCTCGAGTTTGTTGAGGTACTGGAACACCGGCCCGCCCTCGACCATCCCCGACGTGGTCACGATCACGTCGGACTTGAGCGCGAGTTCCCGGCCCTTGGGGGAGCGGACGACCTCGACATCCTCAAGCGCGCGTTCGAGCGCGGGGAAGTCTCGGACGAAGTTTGGGGCTTCCAGGTAGATCTCCGTGACCGTGCGCCCCATGCCGTCGAGCCATGTCTCGAAGCCCCCGCGCTTCAGCACCATCAGGATCTCCTGCGTCCGGCCGACCGCAAAGGCGGGGACAACCGCCACACCGCCGCGGTCCACGACCGCGTCGATCGCGTCGAGGAATTCGGCCTCCGTCTCGGCACGCGGCGCGTGCTCCTTCCCTGAGTACGTCGACTCGCAAATTAGAGTGTCACAAGGCGCGGGCTTCGCCGCCTTCATGAGGCGCGTCGAGACCGTGTTCAGGTCGCCCGTGAAGAGGACCGTGCTGTCCCCCTTGATCGAAAACATGGTGGAGCCGGGGATGTGGCCGGCCGAGACCGGCATCACGTCGAGCCCCTTGACCTCGAAGGGGCGCTCGAATCGGACGTCCTGCCAGGCGTTCTCGAGTTCCTCGATGTCCTCCTCGATGAAGGGGTCCTTCCAGCCCTCTTGCCTCGCGATCTTCAGCGAATCGCGCGCGAGGAGCTCCGCCACCCGCTGCGTGGGCGTCGTGGCGAAGATCGGGCAGGGCCGCCGGCCGGCGATCCACGACGACATCCCCGAGTGGTCGAGGTGCCCATGGGAGAGCACGAACGCGTCGAGGTCGGGCGGCTGGATCGGGTACTTCGGCGGGTCGTGCGGCGAAAACCCGTAGTCGAGCAGGACCTTCGTGCCGTCCATGTCAAGGACGATGCCGAGCGAGCCGACCTCGTCGACGCCGCCGAGGAACGTGAGCTTCAATCGCGCGCTTCCTTGGGGCCCGCGCAAGCCGGGGCGTCATAAGAACGCTTGGGTGGGGTCAGGGTGGCCCTGGGGCTTGCGGCAAACCCTTTTATCGGGGCGGCCTGGATGGGCCGAAGGGCTCCCATGCACGCGCGAAGCGACCTCCCCATCCTCGAGCGGCACACGAAGTCGCTCTCCCCGTCCTGCACCGCCTGCGCCGACGGGCGCAAGCTCGTGCTCTTCGTCACGGGCGTCTGCGACACCGGCTGCTTCTACTGTCCCCTTTCCGAAAAGCGGAACCAGCACCCCGCGATGTACGCGAACGAACGCCTCTGCCTCGGCGCGAACGCCGCAGAGCTCGCCGAGCAGGTCCTCGAGGAAGCCCACGCGCAAGGGGCTACCGGGATGGGCGTCACGGGCGGCGACCCCATGCTCGTGCCTGAGCTCACCGTCGAGATGATCCGCCGGGTGAAAGGCGCGATGGGGCAGGACTTCGATGTCCACCTTTACACTTCGAAGCACCCCTCGCGCGAAGTCCTTGTGGCGCTGAAGGACGCGGGCCTCGACGAGATCCGATTCCACCCGCACGAGAGCCACTGGATGCAGCTCAAGGGCTCGGCCTTCGAGCGGTCGATCCTGGACGCTCGCGATGTAGGCCTGCGCGTGGGCTTCGAAGTCCCGGCAATCCCCGGCGTCGAACCGGGCCTGCGCGCGCTCCTCGACATCGCCCGCGAACTTGGGGTCGACTACGTGAACCTCAACGAACTCGAATACACGGGCACGAACGGGGAGGAACTCGAAAGGCGGTCGCTGCGCGTCGCCTCCGACAGCGGCGCGGCGATTGAGGGCTCGCGCGAACTTGCCCTCAAGCTTGTTTCCGAGCTTGGCGGGAGCCTGCCCCTCCACTACTGCTCGTCTCGTTTCAAGGACGCCGTGCAGCTCTCCAACCGCGTGAAACGCCGCGCGGAGCGCACGGCCCGCCCCCTCGACCTCATCTCGGAGGAGGGGCTCATCGTGCTCGGGATCATCGAGGCGCGCGACCCGGCGGCCACGGCCAACCGGCTGGTCGAGGAATTCGAGGTGCCGCCGGAGCTTGTGGCCATCGACCCCGTGCGCTCACGCGTCGAGGTCGCCGCGTGGGTCCTCGAGGAGCTGTCTGCGGAGCTCACCGAGAAGTGCTTCATCATTGAACGGTACCCGACCTCTGAGGCGCTTGAGGTCGAGCGCCGCCCGCTCAACTAGATTTCATCTGCCTTTGGGGCCCTCTCGCCTCGGGCGAGAGCAAGTGGCGCAAGGGAAGGCCGTGCCGCTCACGGAATTCCGCGTGGCCGACGCGAACGCCGCCTACCGCGGTGTTCCGCTTGAAAAGCTCATGGAAAACGCCGGAAAGGCCGTTGCCCGCGAGGTCGTAAAGCGGCTCAAGGGTCCGCGGCCCCGGGTCCTCGTCCTCTGCGGGAAGGGGAACAACGGTGGCGACGGCTATGTGGCCGCACTCCACCTTGCCAAACGGGCTCAAGTCACCGTTGTGTTCGCCGAAGGCCGAAGCGCTGTCGACACGAGTGCCGTCTCAGGGGGAGCGTTGTCCGCCCTCATGAAGGACGGCTCGGTCGACAAGATCGACTGGAGCCCCGCCACCCGCCGGGAAATCGAAGCGCTGCAGCGGAACGCGGACGTCGTCCTCGACTGCCTCCTCGGTTCGGGCATCTCGGGGCCCGCGCGCGCCCCTTACACCGACCTCATCGCGATGGCCAACCGACTCGGCGGGCTCGTCATCGCCGTGGACGTGCCAACCGGCTTCCCCTACAAACCCCAGGTCCTGCCCGCCATCACGGTCACCATCGAGGCGCGGAAGGCGGGCATGACGCGCGCGAACTCCGGCCAGATCGTGCCCGTCAAGATCGGGTTTCCGCCCCAGGCATGGACGCACACGGGGCCGGGCGAACTCCTGCTCATCCCCAAAGTCGCCGACGACGCTTCCAAGGGCGACCGCGGGGTCCTCGCGGTCGTCGCCGGCGGGCCCTACTCCGGCGCCCCCGCGCTCGCTGCGCTCGCCGCCCACGCGTGCGGTGTGGGGCTCGTCCACGTGTTCACGCCCGAGAGCGTCGCGGATGTCGTCCGCCGGTTCGACCCGACGCTCATCGTCCACCCGCTTGAGGGGGAGGTCCTCGGCCCCGCACACGTGGACGGGCTCCTTCGGGCGTTTGCCGAGCGCCGCTGCGCCGCCCTCGCGCTTGGCCCCGGCCTTGGCCGCGCCGCCCCCACGCAGGACGCCGTCCGCCTCCTCGCTTCACGCACGCCCCTCTCCCGAGTCATCGACGCGGACGCCATCGCTGCCTGCCGTTCCCTCGTTGGCGGGCCGCTGGCCGGCGCGGTGCTCACCCCGCACGCCGGCGAATTCGAGAAGCTCACGGGGCGTGCCCCGCCCCGCGAGGACAACCTTGCCGGCCGGTCTCGCGTGGCCGCCGCCGCGTCGCGCCGCTTCCGGACAACCGTCCTGCTCAAAGGGCACCTCACCGTGATTTCGGACGGCACGCGGCTCAAGGTCAACGATGCCGGCGTGTCGGCGATGGCGGTCGGCGGCACGGGCGATGTCCTCACCGGCATTGTCGGCGCCCTGCTCTCCAAGGGCCTGTCCCCCTTCG
>JBGPNV010000169.1:0-5679 GCA_041487695.1 Thermoplasmata archaeon
CGTCCGAGAGGCGCATCACGAAGGCGTCGCCCCGGGCGCCGGCGGCCTCGCCGCCCACCGTCGAGGGCGCCCTGGCGGGCGGCGTCTCGCGGTGCGGCGCGACGCGGGCCTCGAGGGCTTTGGCGAGCGCCCCATACCGGTCGAGGGCGAGTCCGGCGGCGAGCTCCGTGAACCGCCAGGCGTCCTCGAGGCGCCCGAAGCGGAGGCGGTAACGCTTGCCCGGGAGCGCGCCCCGCGGCGCGTCGTCGACCGCGGCGACCCAATCAAAGGATTCGAATTTGAGGAGCGCGCGGTAGACCTGGCCCACCGGCACGGCCACGGCCTTGGCGACCTCGGCTGCGGAAAACGAGCGGTCGGCCTGGAGCATCAGGCAGTCGATGAGCGTCCGCACAGGGGCCGAGCCGGTCGCGCCTTCGCTCGGCCCCAGGGGGTCGAACGCCTCGCCGACGGCCCCGACCTTCCGGAGGAAGGCAAGCGCGACCGCCCGCGGGTCGTCGGACGAGAGCGGCGGTGCGGCCCGCTCCAGGCGAAGCTCGAGGCCCATCGCGGCTTGGAGCCGTGGGCCAGCGGATGACCTTTTCGAGGGGGGCCCGCGCGGCCGGCCCTAGCTCTCCGGCACCCGAGCGCCTTTGAGCGCGGCGCGTGCCGCGACCGCTTGCCCCTCGCCGATCACGCAGCCCTCGACGACCGCGCCCTCTCCCACGGAGGCGCCGGCGGCCAGCACACTGTCCGTGACCCGAGCGCCCGGGGCGACCTCGCAGTCTTCGAGGATGAGGGCGCGCTCGATGACCGCGTCGCGGCCGAGCGAGCAGGCGCTGTGGATCGCCGCGTCGACGATGCGGACGCGCTCCGCGACCCGGACGAAGTCGCCGAGCATCACGGAGCCCTCGAGGGTGGCCGTCCGGTCGACCTTGACGCGCTTGCCCTCAATCAGGCGGCCGCGCGCGCCGCCCGCGTGCGCCCGGCCCTCGCGTTCGATCATCATGATGTTCGCCCGGATGAGTTCCTCCGGCCGGCCCACGTCCATCCAGAACCCCTCAATCATCTCGCCGTAGATCGGGCTGCCCCGCTCGAGCAGGTCGGGCCACAGGTCCTTCGAGAAGTCGAAGGCCTGCCGCGCCGGGATCTCGTCGAGCACCTCGGGCTCCACGACGTAGATGCCCGCGTTGACAAGGTCGGAAAACACTTGGGCGGGCCGGGGCTTTTCCTTGAATCGCTCGATCCGACCGTCGGTGCCGAGGCCCACGATGCCGTACTGCGTGGGGTCTTCAACTTTCGTGAGCGCGAGCGTGGCAAGCGCGCCCTTCTTGCGGTTCTGCTCGTGCCGTTCGACGAGCCTTCGGATGTTCACGTCTGCAAGGACATCGCCGCTTGCCACCACGAAGGTCTCGGGCCCGAGGAAAGGCCCGACGTGCTTCACGCCGCCGGCCGTGCCAAGCGGCTCGTCCTCGAACGAGTAGACCACGCTCACCCCGTGCGCCGCCCCGTCGGCGATCCCGCGGATCACGCGGTCCGAGAGGTAGCCGGTGGTGACGATGACCTCGTTGATGCGAGCGGCGGCAAGGGATCGGATTACGTAGTCGATGCACCGGCGTGGGCCCACGGGGACCATGGGCTTTGGCAAGTCGTCCGTGAGCGGTTTGAGGCGCGTGCCCTTGCCGCCCGACATGATGACGGCTTTCATCGCCCGCAACGCCCCCTAAAGGTTCAGCTTGCCTTTCGCGCGGAGCGACGCCACGGCTTCGTCCGCTTCCTTTTCCCTTCGCGCCTCGTCGTAGAGCGCGTCCTTCACGCGGCTTGCTTGGTCGCGCATGGCCTCCTGCCCCTCGTCGTGCTCGGCTTTGCGCTTCGCGCGCTCCGCGATGACAAGCTCGCGCAGCTTCATGGCCTTCTCGTGGAACTCGTTGGCCCGCTCCCGGTGCTCCTGCACCTTCGCGTGTTTGAGGTCCGCCTCTTTCGATAGGGCGTCGATATCCGTCGAGTGCTTGCCCGCCGCATCGTGGGCCGTCTGCGCGTCCTGGCGCAGCTGCTGGGCCCGGCCCATCGCCTCGTCGAGCATCCTGCGCAGCTCCTCGGCGTCCTTCGGCAACGGGTCGCTCGCCTCGACCGGCTTGCCCGCCTTTCCCGCCTTCTCCGCCAGGGCGCCTGCAAGCCCGTCGGCCTCGCGCTTCTTTCGGCGGGTGGTCTCGACGAGCCGCTTCTCCTCGGCGATTGGCATCGGCCTCGTCTCGAGGCGCCGCTCGGCCTCCGCGATTTCCCGCGTCAGCCGCTCGACCTTTTCTTCGTCGGTCTCGGACCCCTGGTCTCGCGGGCGGCCTGCCCGGCGCTGCGTCCCCTGCAGCCTCGCGCGGATCGCGCGGGCCGCCTCCTCATGGGTGCGCGCTTCGTTCGAGAGCGCGTCGCGCGTCGCGCGCAGCGCCTTCGATCCGTCGATGAGCTCGCGGCGCCTGGTCTGGAGCATGTCGCGCTCGTCCCGCGCCTCGTCGGCGAACTGCGCCTCCGCGTCCCGGTGGTCGAGCAGCGCGCGGTAGCGCTGCTCCGCCGAGGCCCCTGCCCGCAACGGCTGGCCCGTCATGTTCCTCCGCCTCCAGCCTCACGCCCAAGGGCTTCACCCTTCGGACGTTCCAAAGACGCTTCTTCCCCGTTAAAGGGCTTTCGGGGCGCTTGCGAGGGTCGCGAAGCTTTGACCCTACCGCCACGTGATGAAGCGGTCGAGCAGGTTGAAGATGTCGTCGGCGACCTCGCCCTTGATCACGCCTTCCTTGACCTTCTCGTCGACGAAGTCCTTCGCCTCGTCGATCGAGCTCCTCGAGCCCTTCGCGATGATCATGGACTGCAGGGGGTCGGCGACCTTCGGGTCGACCTCGTGGCGGTGGAAGAGGTCGCGCAGGCTGTAGCGGAAGAGCTTCGCCTGCCCCATGTTCAACATCGCCCGGCGGCGGAACGACGCGCCGCCCGTGTTGAAGCAATTGTGCGAGCGCTTGCGCGGCGGCGGCGGTGCCATTTGCGTGCCTCCCTTCGCGCCGAAGGCCTTCGCTGAGTTATAATTTGCTGAAACCCCGGGGCGCGCCGCTCCGGCCTCATGCCTGGGCAAACGGGTCGGCCGGCAGCACCTCGAATCCCGACCGGCGGATGAGCGCAACGCGCTCGGGCGGGAAGACCTCCGCGTCGTAGACGACGACGAAGACCGTCCTCGACTGGGCCACGAGGTCGGCGATTCGCCGGAGAGCCTTGAGGTAGCTGTCGAACTGGTCGCCCGAGTAGGTGATGAGGAACTCGAGGCCGTCGAGCAGCACGACGCCGTTGCGCCCCTCGGCGGCGTCCACGAAGGACTTCACTTGGCTCACGAGGTACTCCGGCGCCGGCTTGAGGTCGCGTTCGCCACGGCGCTCCGCCGTGAGCCAGTAGACGAGCGTGCCCGGCTCGAACGCGTAGCGTTCGGCGAGCTTTGTGGGCTCCGTGCGCGAGATGCAGAGCCCGAGGTACCCCTGGCGCACGAGCTCCTTCAGGATCTCGTACCCGCGCCCGCGGGTGCCCGTCGACTCCTCGAGCAGGTAGCCGTCGCCCCCGCGGACGATGAAGGAGTAGGGGGAGAACCCCAGGCTTTGGAGGCCGCGCAGGAACTCCGATCGCCCTGCGGGGGGCATCTGCCCCTCGAACTGCTTGAGGAAGATCCGCACCTTGTTCGCCACGTCCGTCTTCAGCAAGTCCACGCGGCTGTCGATCTCGCGCGAAAGGGCGACCTCCGGACCGCGGATCTCGACCTGCTCGAAGAACGGGTCGACGCCGCGCAGGGTCTCGATGCGCCGGAGCGCTTCGGAGGCCGGCAGCGCGCACTTCTCAAGGACCTTGTTGAAGAGGTGGACGAGGACGGCCTTCTTCACGATCGGCAGTTCGAAGAGCGAGCCGAGCTCGACGGCCTCGCCGTCGCCGCGCCGGCTGTAGAGCCAGGTGATCTTCGGCATGCCGTGGCGCGGGCCCGCGAGCTCGCGGCCGATCTCGAGGGCAGCCCTCGCGGTGATCCAACCCTCATCGAAAATTTGGTCGATCTCGTCGAGGTAGATGACGCCCTGTTTCACCGTGCGCGCGTAGTTGAGGATCGAGTCGGAGAGCCCGCGCAGGTTTGTCGCCGGCACGTAGCGGAGGTTCCCCTCCTCGCGCACGCCCCACCCCGCGCGTTCGATCACGATGACCGGGATCCGCTTGAAGGTCTCCACGATTTCGGGCGCGGGCTGATTGACGCCCACATAGACGCCCTCCATCCCCTCGTTCACGAGGCGCTTGAAGGTCTCGCTTGCGGGCTTCCTTGAAAGCACATAGACGCGCCCGGGCGTGATGGCCACCGCCGCCCCGCCGCCCTCGAAGCCCGGCAGTCGCTCCGTGACCGGCGAGAAGAGGAGGACGCCGCGGCGCGTGATGCCGAGCGCGATGGTGAAATTCATCGTGACGATCGCGACGGACGAGAGGCCCGGCAGGCCCGGCGGCGGGAAGAGGAGGGGCAGGAAGATGTCCGTCGAAAGCCCGAAGGCGAGCAGGAGCCCGAGGCCCGCCAGGATGTAGCGGATCTCGCGGCGGTAGGCCGGGGTCCGGCGGTCGGGCGTCGGGGTAACGAGGATGAGGAACCCCACGGAATAGAGCATGAGGGTCGTTGCAAGGCCGAAGAAGTACCACGGCCTCCCCAGGACATCGATCGCGGTGAACTGGAAATCGCAAAAACCGAACTTGCCGTACTGGCAAACCTCTGCCGGGACCTGGTACTGGAAAGTCAGGAACGCGGAAGTGACCGATGTCGCAATTTTGGGCAAGATGAGGATCGCGCCGATCCAGAGGTGCTGCCGCTCAAGCGCGTGGAACCCCCGCGTGTAGGAGAGTGCGAAGAGGACGAAGAGGCAGGGTGAAAGGTCGGCGAAGACAAAGGCCGGGATGAGCCATGGGATCACCGCCGGGTCCTTCCCGATGAGTCGGATCGCCAGGTCCGAGATGATCCAGCTAAAGAAGAGCAGGACAAAGAGCAGCCAAATGAAAGACGGGTGCGAACTCTTGACCCCGCGCCGCAGCATGAAGCCGACGACGAGGATGTTCGAGGCGAGCACCACGGCCGGGAATACCACGAGTGGGTTCAGGTCGGCCATGGTGGGCGCCCCGTCACTCCCGCATCGCCCCACCACTAATAGGTTCCGGGGTGCGCGAGCGTGGGTGGGGATTTCGCGCTCTTCACGGGGGCTGGGGGACTGTCTCGTCGCCCCAGAGCCAAAAGCCCCCGACGCGGTGGCCGAGCCCCATCACGGTCGAGGCGTGGCGCTCGTAGTAGCCACGCAGGTATTCGAGCGCCTGGGGCTCGAGGTTCTCGCGGTAGCTCTTCGCGCCGAACGTGCGCCGGCGCACGAACATGAAGTCGTAGATGACCTTGCGGTACCAGTCGCCGCGCATCTCGGTGGCCGGGACGGGCGTGAAGTAGCACTCCGCGTATTCGCCGAGGAAGGGCGGCATCGTCTCCGATAGCCGGCACTCGCAGGGGCGGATAAACACGTCCACGGGGGGGACGTCCTCGCCGTAGTAGCCCTGCACGAGGTCGGGGTACCCGTTCTGGTAGGGGTGCTGGTCGTGCCGGCGGCCCCCTTCGAGGGTGCGCTTCTCCGCGAAGCGGATCTGCTCGATCGCCGTCGAGCACGCGAAGCC
>JBGPNV010000170.1:0-5656 GCA_041487695.1 Thermoplasmata archaeon
CATCGACCGCGCCAAGGAGATCGCGCCGCGCGACCTTGCCCTCTCGAAGGTCGAGGCCAACTTCGTGCGGGCCGACGTGCACGGCACACGCGTCGTGCTCGACCTTGCCGAACAAGAGGTCCGTCACAATTGCCCCGACTACCTGCGGGGAATTCGCGAAAAGCTCGTGTGCAAGCACATTGTGCGGCTCCTTCTTGCGCTGCCGCCCGAGATCGCTCGGGAATTCGCCGACGACCTCGCGCGGTCGAGGGCCGAATGGAAGTTCGAGGAGTACTGGGCGCGCGAGCCGTGAGGCGGGGCGCTCTGCCCGCGCACCTCACTTCTTCTTCGCCAGCCCGTGGTGGTAGACGAACGCGATCATCACGTTTGCCCGGTACGCGACGATCTGGTCGTTCTTGACGACGGCCGAGAAGCCCTCGACGCGGACACCCGTGATGTCGCGCACGGTCTTCTTGGCCTCGTCGACCGCGCTCTTCACGGCGTCCTCGAAGCCGACTTTCGATTCGCCAACCAGCTCGATCACATCAACGGTGGACACCTGGCCTCCCCCCTACTTGCGGTGGACCAGGAAAGCGATCTTGACGTTCGCGCGGTAGGCCGCGATCTTGTCGTTCTTGATGACCGCGTTGAAGCCCTTCACATCGATGCCGCGGATGTCGCGCACCGTCTTCTTCGCTTCGTCGAGGGCGTTTTTCACGGCCTCTTCAAACCCCTTCTCGGACTCTCCCACCAGTTCGATCACTTTGACGACGGACATTGGAACCAACCTGAGCCCTTCATCCGCCGCGCGGGTCAAGAATGTTTGCCCCTTACCGAAAGGTGAGCCGGGGGGGGCCCGCGCTTAGAGGCCTGGGCGCGAGACGGCCTTCAACAGGTCGGCCTTCGTGATAATCCCGAGCGGACGGCCGTTCTTCGTGACGAGGACCGCGGATTCCGTTTGGAGGAGGGCGGCCGCCGCGTGGAGCGGCGTGCGCTCGTCCAGTTGGGGAAAAGGCTCGGCCAGGATGTCCGAGACGCGCAGGCGCGCGAGGGTTTCGGGCGGCCGCTCGATCGCAAGCTCGTGGCTGATCGTCCGCTCGGTAAGCGAGCCGACCTGGACGTCGCCTTCGAAGATCGGCAGTTGGGAAATCTGGTGGCGCCGCATGAGGCCGACGGCGTCGAAGACCCTCTCGGCGCGCGTGGCCGTCACGAGCCGCTTGGAGCAGACCTCGCCGACGGTAAGCTCCGGCCGCACCTTGTGGGTCTCGCGGTCGAGCGCCTCGAAGATCCGCTTGACGTGGAGGTACGAGGGTTCCGTCCGGCCGTTTTCGATCTTCGCGATGAGGGACTGGCTGACACCGGCAAGTTTGGCGACCTGCGCCTGGGTAAGGCCGAGTTGGCGCCGGATTTTCTTGACTTCCTCGAGGGACGGGAGGGACATCGGCTCACCATTACGATCGGAATTGCCGACCGCGAATGACGCCCTAACGCTATTTAGACTAAGCGGAGGGCACGCCCCTTTCGTGCGAGAATCTCACAAGAATCGAGGGGACCCCCGGTCATTCTGAGGGGAATACCTATCGGCTCGATCGGGCGCGCCCGCGTGTTTTTGCCCGCGCCTTCGGCGCGGCAAGCCCCCAAATGACCGTGCCCGTTTCGGCCAACGGGTGGAGCCCCGGGACTCGCCGCGGGAGTTCATGGGCAAAGGTGGGGGAGCGCAGGGCCTCGAGGAATGCGCGGACGGGGGCCGAGGGGAGCCGGCTTCGCCGCACGACGAAATCGAAGGACTCCTCAGCGACCGGGATCCGGGAGAGCCCGGCGCGCACGGCAGCCGTCTCGACGCACACGCCCGCATCGGCCCTGCCGCTTGCCACCGCCGTCGCGACGGCGGAGTGCGACTTGGCCTCGCTCCCCCAACCCGGGATGCGCGCGCAGGCCTCGGCAAATCCGAGCCCCGCATCCTTGGCCGCCTCTTTGAGTTGGGCCTCGAGGAGGGTGCGCGTGCCCGACCCGGGGTTCCGGTTGATGAAGGCAAACTTCCCCGTGAGTAGGTCGGCCATGCCGGTGAGGCGTCGGTCGGCCCCCGCGCGTTGGACAAGGACCTGCGTCCGGTTGTAGCCCCGCACGAGGACGGCCGCGCCTTTCATCCTTCGAGCCTCAAGCGCCCAGGCGTTGTAGGCGCCCGTCCGCGGGTTCACGAGGTGGACGCCCGCGATGTCGGCCTCGCCACGCGAGATGGCAGCAAGACCACCGGTCGAACCGACCGCGACGACCTTGGGCCGAAGGCCGGGTTGCCGCTCCGCGGCAAGTTCGAGGAGGTAGTCGATGCCGAGGCAGTGGCTGCCGACGATCACCAGGTCGGCCGGCCGCAGGGAAGCCCCGAAGAGCTGGACTTCGATGTGTTCGCCACCCCGCACGGCGCGGGTGCCTTCGGGAATCTCGAAGAAGCCGTCAGCCTGCGCGAGGGTCGTGATCGCGCCCGATTCGGCGGGGAGCGCGAAGGCGGTGAGCCCCCCCGCTCGGCCTGGCACAAGGCCCACCGGCGCAAACTCGCGCCGCCCGCCCGCCGCCTGGACGGTCTCCGCAAGGACTGCGTTCACTCGAGGCAGGCCCTCGTCCCTGCTCGGCCGCCCACCGAGGAGCCGGATGAGCGGCGCGCCAAAGAGCCGGAAAATCATGAGCGCGGAGGTCGGGTAGCCCGGCAGGCCAAGGATCGGGCGCCCGCTGGCAACTGCAAGGACGGTGGGCTTACCCGGGCGGACGGCGACCCCGTGCACGAGCACGCCCGGCGGCCCGACCTCCCCGACGACGCGGTAGAGGAGGTCGCCTGCCCCGGCCGACGTGCCGCCGGAGACCACGGTCAGGTCGCTGTGGCGGTGCGCCTCGCGCAGGGCGTCCTTGAGTTTCTCCGGGTCATCTTCCACGATTCCCTGCATGATGGGCAGGCCCCCCGCCTCGCGGACGGCCGCGGCGATTGAATGCGCGTTGATGTCGAAGATCTTGCCCGGCTTCAGCCTCTCGCCGGGCGCGGCGAGCTCGTTGCCCGTCGAGAGCACCGCGACACGGGGGTGGGGGTGCACGGGCACGGTCCTGCGGCCGATGGCCGCGAGGACGCCGATCTCCCGGGGGGTGAGGGGCGTGCCCTTGCGCACGACGGTCTCGCCGGCCATCACATCCGCGCCCGCGCCGAACACGTTTTCCCCGGGGCTGACCGCACGGTAGATGTCGACGGCGTTGCCCTCGACCCGACTGTACTCGACCATCGCGACGGCATTGGCGCCCTTCGGGACGACCGCGCCCGTGGCAATCTCGACGACGCGACCGGGACCCACGGTCGCATCGCCGGACTCGCCGGCCAGCGCGCGGCCGGCAAGGCGAAGCCGGCGCGGGTGCGCCTCATCGGCGCCGAAGGTGTCCGAGGCCGCGACGGCGAAGCCGTCCATGACCGCGCGGTCAAAGGGAGGCACATCGACGCCGGCCACGACATCGGCGGCAGCCACAAGGGCGAGGGCCTCGTCGAGGGCCACCTCGCCCGAGGGAAGCGGCCGGGGGGAAAAAGCAGCGTACCACCGGGCCCTGGCCTCTTCGACCGGCGCGAGGTCTCGGAAGACGACGCGGCCTTCGTCCTCACCGCGGCCCTCGTGGGGTGCGCCCATCGCGCCCGCGATTGGCGCGGGGTACAATAGCAAGTTGGGTCGGATCTTTGATCAGCCGGGGCCGTTCCTCCTTGTTCGCGGCTTGGCCAGGGCGCGCGCGCGGGCGCGCCGCACCTGCCCGTCGGTCCTGGCAATGCACCGGTCCTCTCGCGGCCGGTGCGCGAAGGTAACGCGCATGAAGCGCGCCGAAAGCCGCACCACCACGCCATGGAGCGCCGCACGTTCGGCCTTCCGGACCTTGTAGGTCCCGTTGAGTTGGTTGACAAGCAGCTCGCTGTCCGACCGGACCTCGACCCAACCGCCCGTGCGCCGGGCCGCCGCCTGCAGCGCGGCGGCGACGGCGCGGTACTCCGCCTGGTTGTTCGTCGTCTCGCCGAGGAAGCGGCCGAAGCTCCGCAGGATGGTGCCGTCGGGGGCGCAGAGGACCACGCCGAGCGCCCCCGGCCCAGGGTTGGGGCTTGCCCCTCCGTCGGTACACAGGATGAGGTCCGGCCCTTCCATGGGGCTGCCACCTACCGCGGACGGCGCGAGGCTCGCTCCGGCAGAGAGCGGAGCAGGCGGACCTCGACTTCTTCTCCGGCTTCGACGCCTTCTTTCGAGGCGGCGATCACGACGAGCCCTGTTCCTCGCACGAGCGACGAAAGGATGCCCGACCCCGAGGTGCGCAGGGGCTCGGCCAAGAGCCCCCGCGCCGAGTCTCGAAGCACGACACGCGCAAAGGTCGTGAGACCGGAGGCGCCGGGGATGCGTCGGGTGGCGCGCGCGCGCACCGTCGCGCCGCGCGGCAGGGAGGGCTCGCGTTCGCCGAGCATCCGGCGGACGGCGGGCAAGACAAAGGCCTCGACGTTGAGCAGGGCCGCAACTGGAGAGCCCGGGAGAAGCACGACGGGCTTTCGCCCAATCGCCCCGAGGGCGACGGGGTACCCGGGCCTCATCGCGACCCCGTGGACCACGAGCCCCGGCTGCCCGAGGCTTGAGACGACCTCCGGCACGAAGTCCCGCGGGCCGACCGAGGTGCCGCCGGAGACCACGAGCGCATCGCACCCGACAAGCCCGGCGCGAATCCGGGCGCGAAGCGCGCGTGCGTCGTCTTTGGCGATACCGAGGTCGATGCCGTCGGCGCCCGCCTCCCGCAGCGCCGCGAGGACGCCGGGTCGGTTCGCGTCGAAGACTTCGCCTGGCTTCAGCCTCGAACCCGGGTCCTTGAGTTCGTCGCCTGACGAGAGGACGCCGACGCGCGGGCGCCTTGCGACCTCCAGGCGGTCAAGGCCAAGGGCGCCGACAAGGGCAAGGTCGGCGGGCACGAGCCGTGCGCCGGCAGGCAAAAGCCACTCGCCCTTTCGGACATCTTCGCCCACACGGGACACATTTTCCCACGGCGTTAGCGGGCTCTCGACCTCCACGAGACCGGCGGCCCGCTCGCGGCAGTTTTCGAGCATCGCCACCGCATTGGCGCCGCGCGGCAGCGGCGCGCCCGTTGCAATACGTACGCACCGGCCTGGGCCCACGCGCGCGGAGGGCCCTCGCCCAGGCGCCGCGGCCCCCCGGAGCGCAAGGGGCAGAGGGTTCGTGGGTGAGGAACCGAAGGTGTCGACGGCACGGACCGCGAAGCCGTCCATCGCGGCACGGTCGAAGGGCGGCAGGTGCCTCGGCGCCCGCAGAGGACCCGAGAGGACGCGGCCGAGGGCCTCGGTCGCCCTGCAGTCCTCCGACCCCAGCGGGCCTTCGGGAACAAGGCGCAGGAAGCGACGTCTCGCCACCTCGAGCGTCGTGAGCTTGTCGAACCCACGGCCCTTCACCGCGCGCGCCATCGCCGGGCGATAAGGTCGCCACTAAAAGAGCGTGCGCGGCGGCCTTGAGGCCGCCCCGCCAACCTTGCGGGAGAAACGGTCTTTACGCCGCGAGGGTGATGTCCCTGTTCCAAAAGGGGCCCCACGCTTGGAACCCGTCCCTTGTCCGCAGCTTTCGAAGCGCGAGATTCAAGGTGCTGCCTACCGACCGTCGCCAGAGGCCCTTGAACG
>JBGPNV010000171.1:0-5644 GCA_041487695.1 Thermoplasmata archaeon
CCAGTCGCCGTGCCGGCTCGCATTGGCCGTGCCGAGCAGGGTGTAGGCGTCCGCGACATTGCCGCGGTTCTCGACGATTATGTTCCGCATCGTGATCGTCGACTCGGACTCCGTTGAGGCCTTCAGGTCGTCCGAGGTAAGGCCGAAGAGGGCGACGGCCCGCTTCGCGTTCACGGTGGCCGAGAATTCCTTCGAGTCCGTGATGCTCGAGTTGCCCGTCGAGGTCGCGCTGATCCGCGAATAGAGCACGCCCACCGGAGCGGTCGTGCTGAAGTTGATCGTGACCTGGACGACGCGGGTGTCGCCGGGCGACACCGTCACCAGGTTCGTGGTGAGGTTCGTCGAGGTGAACGACGTGTTGTTCACATTCACCGTGTAGGTCTGCTGGCTGTTTCCGGTGTTCTGGATGTAGCCGAGCCACGTGATGGTCTGGCCGGGGTCACCGGAGGTCCCGCTCTGCGGGATGAGTGTCGCGGCCACACCGAATACCTCGGTCACGCGCGTGGTGGTCGAGACCGTCTGGGCCGTCGTGTTGTCGTCCGGGGTCGCGGTGACATTCACGTACTGGCCGACGGAGTCGGCAAGTGCCGTCGAGGGCGGCTGGACCGTGAGCGTGACCTGCCTCGTTGTCGAGGCGGGCACGGTGAGGCTGGTCTGGGAAAGTTGCGCCGTCCAGCCGACGGGGCTTGCCGTAATCCCAAGGTTGAAGGAAATCGAAGCGCTCGAATTCAGGTTCGTCAGGTTGAGGGTGTAGTCCTTGGCCGCCCCGGGCGCCGTCGTCCCCACGGCCGAGCCGGAGGCGTAGAAATTGTAGGTCGCGGCCGCGCTCACGGGGCTCGTCGCCACCAGGAGCCCCGCAAGGAGGACGGTAAGGGCGGCTGCGGTCGACGTCAGTCTTAAAGCCAGTCGGGGGAGCGACAAAGCTCAAACCTCTTGCGCGGCATTCCGCTTGCCCTTTATAAGGATGCCTAACGAGTGGCGTTCAATTTCTGACTAGCTGGCTCGCAAGAAAACCGGCGCGCCCGACCCGGGCCGACTTGCATTTGTCAGGGCAGATAGAAGTCGCCGCCGCCCTACCCGAACATCTGGGGCGCCGGGGCCCGCTTCCCGCCCTTCGTGCCGCGTGCCTGGCGGTGGATCGACTTGATCTGCCGCTCGATTTCCTCGGCCTCGCGGTAGAGCGGCTCGGCCGAGAGGTCAATGTTGAGGACGAGCTTGTCGATGATCTCGATGACTTTGGCCGCCGCGCGCGCGTCCGGGTAGTTGCTGTGCGCCTCCGCGAGAATCGTGATCACGTCGAAGTCGCGGCGGGCGCCTTCGTTCAGCAGCACGCCCGCTACGCCGGTGATGACGCCCTCCTCGAAGAGCTGGATCCCGTGCTCCGCGAGCCACTTGTTCGCCTTTTTCGTGGACCCCACGCCGTACACATCGATGCTCTCGTTGCCCCGCGCGCCCTCCGGCACCTCAGGGTTGGGTTCCTCCCCCTCGCGCTCGATGACCAGGCCCTCGGGCGAAATCATCGCCTTGCACCGCTGCTCGGTCACCCAGTCAAGGAGCGTGGCGGAGATCGGGCGTATGAGGTTGGGGGGCGGCTGGAACTCCGACAGGAACACGACGATCTGGTCGGTCTCGTCGTCGACGCCGACGACGCGTTCGCTCGCATAGATCCGGACCGTGGAAAGCGGCTCGCCCTTGCGGATGAGCGAGATCGCGGGGAAGTGGTCGGACTCCATCGTGCCGATCTGCTGGAGGTGCAGGGCATTCACGAGGTAGTTCGCCGTGATCGAACTCACGAGGCCGATCGAAGGGAAGCCGTCGATGACGGTCGCGCCCTTGAGGTTGGTCTTCTTGAGTTCGTAAATGCGGACGTCGGCGCCCGTAGTCATTCGTCTCCGCGCGGCAATCCGAAGCGCCCGATATAAGGGTTGGCGGACGGGCCCTAGCCACGAAGGCTGGCGAGGTAAATCCCACGGAGGCTTTTATCGCGCCGCGGGCGATTTGGGCGCCGTGCGCCCTTTCGTAACGGTGAACTGCGCCGCCTCGATCGACGGGAAGATCGCCCTCGCCTCCCGGAGGCAGACGCGCCTCTCGTCGAGCGAGGACCTCGCTCGCGTCATGGCGCTGAGGGGAGAGGCCGACGCGGTCCTCGTGGGCATTGGCACGGTCCTTGCCGACGACCCGGGCCTGCTTGCGCCCGAAGGAGCGCGGAAGGAGCCCCTGCGCATCGTGGTCGACTCGAAGGGCCGGACGCCGCCTTCTGCAAAGGTCCTCGACGGGCGCGCGCCGACCCTTGTTGTGACCGCGCAAGTTTCGAAGACCAAGATCCCCAACGCCGAGGTTGTGCGCCTGGGGCGCGGGCGCGTGGACCTCGGCCAGCTCATGGATGAACTGGGGCGCCGGGGCCTCTCGAACCTCTTGGTCGAAGGCGGCGGCGAGGTCATCGCCGCCTTCCTACGCGACCGGCTGGTCGACGAGATGTTCGTGTTCGTGGCCGACCTCGTGCTCGGCGGGCGCGGTGCGCCCACGGTGGCCGACGGCGAGGGCGCGCCTACCCTGGAGGCGGCGGTCAAGGCGCGCTTCGTGTCTGCGCGCCGGCTCGAGGGCGGCCTCCTCCTGCACTACCGGTTTGACAAAGGCACCTGAGGGGGGACGCCACGGGCGAGCCTCCGCGATTTGCCGCCGACGCGATGCTCGGCACGCTCGCGAAGTGGCTGCGCCTCCTCGGCCACGATTGCTTCTACGAGCGGGACATCGCCGACGCGCGCCTCATCGAGCTGGCGCGCGCGGAGCGCCGGGTCCTCCTCACCCGCGACCGCCGTGTGGCGAAAAAGGCCGGCCATTCGCTCTACATCCCGCCTGGCAGCCTCGACAGCGAACTCTTCGAAGTGCACGCCCGACTCGGGATCGACGCGCCAGCCCATCCGCCTACGACGCGGTGCTCGCTCTGCAATTCCCTGCTCGTCCAGGCGGACCCCAAGGACCTCGCTCTGGGCGCTTTGCCGCCCCGCGTGGTGGAGGAGGGCAAGGCGGTCTGGCGGTGCCCGAACTGTGCCCGCTTCTACTGGGAAGGCACGCATGTGGCTTCCATGGACGCCCGTCTTGCGCGGCTTCGCGCGCGCCTGGCCGCTCCGCGAGACGCCGAGGCCCCCGACTGACCGGCGCGGTCAAAAGCGTTAAGTAAGGCGCCCGGTTTTCCGCGCCAACAGGCCTCCGGGTGGAGGGTTTTTTCGCATGGCGGACGCCGATATCTTCGAGTTGGCCACGGTGCTCGGCATCGTCGGCGGGCTCGTTGCCCTTGCCTTCGCAGGGTTCTACTTCCAGCTCATCCGGCGGCTCCCTACAGGCAACGACCAGATGCGGGAGATCGCGCAGGCGATCCACGAAGCGTCCATGGCCTACCTCAAGCGCCAGTACCGCGTCGTCGCCGTGTTTGGCGCGATCATCGCGGTGCTCCTCCTCGTGGCCCTCCCGGACGGCCCGCGGATCGCCCTCGGCTTTCTGGCCGGCGCGTTCATGTCGGGTTTGGCCGGCTTCATCGGGATGAACGTCTCCGTCCGGGCGAACATCCGGACGGCGGCGGCCGCCGAGAAGGGGCTTGACGCGGCGCTGCGCGTTGCGGCGCGCGGCGGCGCCGTGTCGGGCCTCTGTGTTGTGGGCCTCGGGCTTGCGGGCGTGTCCACGTTCTACCTGGCTTACAACACGCCGTATGTGGGGCCCGGGAACCCCGCGCCGCTCATCGGCTACGCGTTCGGCGCCTCGCTCATCTCTCTCTTCGCGCGCGTCGGCGGCGGGATCTACACGAAGGCCGCGGACGTCGGCGGTGACCTTGTCGGCAAGCTCGAAGCGGGAATCCCCGAGGACGACCCCCGCAACCCGGCGACGATCGCCGACGCGGTGGGCGACAACGTCGGCGACTGCGCCGGCATGGGCGCCGACCTCTTCGAGACCTATGTGGTCACGTTGGTGGCCGGGATGCTCGTGGGGGCGCTGCCGCCCGTGTATGGGGCGCTCGGCGAGGCGGGGATCGTGTTCCCCCTCGTCCTCGCTTTCGTCGCCATCCTTGCATCCGTTGCCGGCACGTTCGCGGTGCGCCTGCCGAAGAGCGGGAACATCATGAATGGCCTCTACCTCGGTGTCGCCGTCGCGGCCGGCGTCGCGATCGTGGGGTTCGTCGCCGTCACGATAGAGATGCTGCCGGTCATCCCGCCCGTGCTCCTTGCCTCCGCAGGCGTCGGGATGTTCGTCACGGTCGCGCTCATCGTGGTGACGGAGTACTACACCGCGACACGCTTCAAGCCAGTCAGGGACATTGCCAAGGCCTCGGAGACCGGGCCGGCCACGAACCTCATCGCCGGCCTTGCGGTCGGCTTGCAGTCGACCGCGATTCCGCTCGTCGTAATCTGCATCGGGATCCTCGCTTCCTACTCGGTCGGCCTCTACGCGTTTTCCCCCGCTGACCCCGTGCTCGGGATCTACGGCATCGCGATTGCCGCCGTGTCGATGCTCTCCACGGCCGGGATGATCGTGACCCTCGACACCTACGGACCGATCACGGACAACGCCGGGGGCATCGCGGAGATGTCGGGCCTGCCCCAGGAGGTGCGCAAGCACACCGACCAGCTCGACGCCGTCGGCAACACGACAAAGGCCGTCACGAAGGGGTACGCCATCGGCTCCGCCGCCCTTGCGGCCCTCGTCCTCTTCTCCGACTTCACGCAGCACGCGCGCGTCGGGGGGGTCCCGCTCGTGTTCGACATCAGCAACCCCTATGTGCTCGTTGGGCTCCTTCTTGGCGGCCTCTTGCCATTCCTCTTCGCCTCGTTCCTCATGAACGCCGTCGGCCGCGCGGCGTTTGCCGTCGTCAACGAGGTCCGCCGGCAGTTCAGGGAAATCCCGGGCATCATGGAGCGCACCGCGAAGCCCGACTACGCCAAGTGCGTCGACATTGTCACGAAGGCCGCGCAGAAGGAAATGGCGGTCCCCGCGATGATTGCGGTTGTGGCGCCCCTTGCGACCGGCTTCATCCTTGGCCCGCTCGCGCTTGGCGGCATGCTGATCGGCGTGATCATCTCGGGGCTGCTCGTCGCGATCTCCATGTCGGTCGGCGGCGGCGCGTGGGACAACGCCAAGAAGCTCATCGAGTCGGGCCAGCACGGCGGCAAGGGGTCGATGGCTCACAAGGCTGCGGTCGTCGGCGACACCGTGGGTGACCCCTACAAGGACACAGCCGGGCCGGCGATCAACTCGCTCATCAAGGTCATCAACACGCTCTCGCTGCTCTTCATCGGGCTCATCCTGAGTTGGCACTTGCTTTGAGGGGAGAGGGGCCCGCCCTCGCGCCCGCCTACTGGTAGAAGTGCGGGTCGCTCGGCTTCTTCTCTTTCTCGGGCTCTTCCTTCTTCGCCTCAACGACGTCGAGCGAGACGATCATGTGGCTCGGGATGATCCGCACTTTGCCCGCCAATTCCGCGTGCGTCTTGTCGAGCCGCATCGCAATCCCGTCGATGTTGCCCATCATCGTGAACCCCAGGAACTCGCCGTGCGTGACGATCGTCTTTTCACGCGACTCAAGGCTCTCGACGCGGTACCTCGAGCCCTTCGTGAGGGTAATCTCCGGGTCGCTGGTCGCCAGTGTCGTCCCCGG
>JBGPNV010000172.1:0-5635 GCA_041487695.1 Thermoplasmata archaeon
CGTTCTCGGCGGCGAGCACGAGCGAGCCGGCGATGATGAGGAGCCCCGCGATCCGGAAGAAGGGCGTGACCCTTGTGAGCTCGCGGCCCATCCTTGCGGCGAAGTGCTCGAAGGTCGAAGGCGCCGGCGCGCCGCCGGCCGAGGGCGCTGCGCTGCGCACCTCGGCGTTCGCCGCCGGGCCGCTGAGGGCGATGGGCCCCGGCTGCGCCAGCATCTCCGAGGGCGGCGGCGCCGCGAGCACGGGCGGCTGCGAGGGGAGCACGGTGGGCTTGTCCGCGGGCGGCATCGACCACTTCGACGGGGCACGTTCCCCCTCTCCGTCGGACGTTTGGCTCCTCCCCCGCTTGGGCGCGCCTCAGGTCGCGCGCCGCTACGGGCCCGGAGGGGCCGGAGGACGTGATAAAGGCTAGCGCGGGCCGGCCTTGCCCCCGGCCAGGGCCCGCACGCTCCCATCTTCACTTTCGCCAAGGGCCCTCAACGCCTCGGCCGACTTTGCGCCCGGGAAGCGCCCCGCGATCCTCGCCACGGCCGCTGCCGCTTCTTGCCGGTCTCCCGCCCTACTCGAGTGGCGCGCGAGGCGCACGAGCGGGTCGAGCACCCGCGGGCTCCCGACCGCGCCCATCGCCCGCAGCACGCGCGGGCGGACCTCCGGGTCGACGGCAAACAGCGCCCTCACAAGCGTCTCGAGCACGCCCTCCGCGCCCAGCCCCTCGAGCGTGGCCACGATCTCCTCCGCCTGCCCCTCCGTCGCCGAACCCAAACGCCCCACGACCATGGGCACGACCGCGAAGGCCACGGCTTCGCGGAGCGGCGAGTAGGAGAGCAGGCGCACAAAGAGCCGCTTCGAGTCCCGCGCGCCCATCCCCTCGGCCTTTGCGCGCAGGCGTGTGGCCGTCACAAGGTCGGCAAGCTCGGCCTCCCGGCACTCGTCGCGCAGCCAACGCTCGAGCCCCTCGCCCTCAAGGACGCGGGCAAAGTCCTCCGGCGCGCCCTGCAGCAGGATCTCAACGGCCGCCATGGCCGAAGGCGCCCGCGACCTCTCGCCAAGCTCGAAGCCCCCACCCGGGGCGGCCTTCTTCAGGCGCGCGAGCGCGGAGCGCGCGCGCGATTCTTCTTGGCCTGCGGCCTTGCTCGAAATGTCCGTGCGCGCGGCCCCCGCACGCCCAAGCGGCGAGAGGTCCGGCCTTTCGCCCTCACGCTCCGGCAGCGCGCCTTCAAAGTCAAAGGGGCCTTGCGCCGGCGCCTCCAAGACCAGCGCCGCGGCGCAGCGCGCTTGGAGCGCCCCGGTCCTCGGCGCGAGCGCGCCCCCCTCAAGCGCCTCGGCCGTCCCGCGGGTCGAACGCAGCCCCACGCCCGCCGCGGCCTTTGTCCGTTTGAAGAGCCCGAAAAGCCTCGTCGCCTCCACCTCCCGCACCTCGAGGGCGGCGTGGTGGTCGAGCGCCCGCAGGACGGCAACTTCCGTGGTGGCAAGCCCCCTCGCGAGCGCCTTGATGAGCGCGGTCCCCTGCGCCGCCGATTTGCGCTTCGCGCGGCCGGCCTTTGCGCCCGCAAGCGCCGCCAGCGCGGCCTCCTCGAGCCTTGCGGTGTCGGCCACCCTTAGTTCCCCCCCGGAGGCGCCCCGCCCTCGTCGTCCTTCTCGAAACCCACCCGCACGTCGATCGAGCCGCGCTCGCCGCCCGCCCGGTCCGGCACATAGAGCTCCAGCGTCCAAGAGGCGCGCGCGCCCGGCGCAAGGGGTTGGCCTGGCAGCAAGTACTGGCCCCGCAGCAGCCTCGCGCTCTCCGTGCCCACGATCCAAAGCTCGGAGGGCAGGGCGACTGCCGCGGCCACGGTCCCGCCCGCGAGCGCTCCCTCCGGGAGCGCCACAGAGACCTCGACCGCGTTGTAGCGCCCCGGCAGGATGGCCTCCGCGCCCTTCACCTCGACGTGCGCGGCGCGCAGCGCCGCGAGCCTCCGGCGCGCCCGCCCCTCGTCGGCCGCGGCCCTCGCGCCTGCCACTTGCGCGACGGCCAACCGTACAAAGTACCGCGCCGCCTCGCGCATCTGTTCCTGCAGGGCCTTGAGCGCGACCGAAAGCTCGAGCACGCTGTCCTGTGCCCCCGCGCGTAACCCCTCGACCAGCGCCTGGGCTTCGAGCGCGCGGCGAAGGACGGCCGCCTCCACGAGCAAGACAAGCCCCGCGCCGTCGAGGCCCTCCTCCCCGAGCGCCTTGAGGCCGCGCGCTTCAAAGGCCCGCACGTCCGCGATCATGGGGAGCGCCGGCATCGCCTCGCCGCCTCGCGCGCCCGCCTCCTGCGCCGCGGCCACCCAGAGGTTGGCAAGCTCCGAAGCGGGCATCCTCGAGCCTTCGAAGGCGGCTGCCGTAATCTCGAGCGCGCCTTTGAGTGGCCCTTCGGCCTTCGCCGCCGCCTCCCGGAAGGGGCTCCCCTCTCCGGCAAGCGCGGAGGGCGTGCGGAGCTTGGCCCCCTTGGCGGGCGCCCTTGCGCGTGCGCCTGCACTCGCGCCAAGCGTGCCCCACGCCTTCTCGTGCGCCTGCGCCGGTGGAGCACCGCCCCGCTTCACAAGGGCCTTCGAAAGCGCCCGTTCGAGCGCCTCCCTCGGGGCTTCGACCGGCGCGCCCTCCGCGCCTTCCACATAGAAAGCGCCCGAATCGAGCACGACGAGGCGGGCGTGCCCCAGCCCTGCCACCTCGCCAAGGTCGTCTTGCGACACGACCTCCTCGCCCTCGAAGAGGAACGCCCCTCGGCCCTCGGCCTCCGGCGGCTTTTCCACCACGACGCCGAGCGCCACCTTCTGCCGGACGCGCAGGAAACCCTTCACGAGGCGCACGGTCTTCTCGAAGGGCACGGAGACTTCGAGGTCGAGCGCGCCATGCGCCTCGAGGCCCTCCTCGATCTTCAAGCGCGCCTTGAGGGCGGCAAAGCGGCCCTCGAGGGCCGCGACCGCCTCGCCCCGCGCGACCTCGCGCGCTCCGTCGAGCAGCCGCAGCACGACCTCGAAACGGCCGCCGGGCCTTGCCCCATCGTCGCGCAGCCGGCACTCCACGAGCGCCTCCTCCCCGGCGCTGTACGCGTAGCGGTCCGCCGCAAACCCGTCGAACTCGAGCGCGTGGTCGGCCACCGCGACCCCGAGCACCTCGCGCTTCTCGAAGCGCGCCGCGCCCATCACGGCCTCGACCCGCACCTCCACGCGCCGCCCCTCCACCCCCCTTGGCAACGTCACGCGGAACGGCACCTCCGCCGAAGCCGCGGTGGCCAACTCAAGCGGCGCCGACCGCGGCACCGCCGCGCCTTCCTGCCCCTCGCTTTCTGCCGCCCCCGGCACCCGCGTCGACACCTCGAGCCGCACCTCGCCCTTGAGCGGGCGCACGCCCGTGTTCCGCACCCGCACCCTCACCTCGACCGGCTCGCCGACGCCCCACCGCGCCGCCCCGGCCTCGACCGGCTCGCCGACGCCCCACCGCGCCGCCCCGGCCTCGACCGCCGCGACCTCCACCTCCTCGAGCCGCCGGACCGCCAGCACGCCCGTCTTGCCGAAGTTCGCCTTCTGCCCCTCCTCCCGCCCTTCGAAGGTCATCTCCACATCGAAGTCCGCCACCTCGAGGTCCACCGGCGCCTTCACCGCCCACTCCCCCACCCTCTCACCAAGCGCCGACACCTTTTCCCGCCGCAGCTCGATCTGCGCCCCGTCCGCCCGGCGCCGAAGCGTCCCCCCGAGCGTCCCCCGCACCCGGTCCTGCCCCGTCCACGCGTACTTGGCCAAGACCTTGAACGCGCCCCCCGGCGCCACGACCGCCGGCTCGACCTCCACGGCCGAAATCACCACGCGGTGCCTCGAAAGGGCAAACCCCGCCCGCGTCCTTCCAAGCACCACGCCCCCCTCGTCCTCCAGCGTGAGCAGCGCGTCGACCCACACGCCCCCCGGCTCCTCGCCACGCACCGTCAACCTCGACTCGCCCGAGCCCGCCCCCTCGCCCCACACCGCCCTTGCCGACCTCTCCGCTTCCGGCGCCGACACCTCCGCCGGCAGGTCGAGCACGATCTGCACCTCGGCCCGCGCCCCGGCCTCGACCGCCTTCCACCTCACCGTAAGTTCGTTTTCTTCTCCCGGCAGGATCCGCGCGCGGGCGACCTCCAGCCCCACCTCAAACGGGCCCACCTTCACCGCCCTGCCCACCGGCGCCTCGCCCCGCGGCCCCGCCTCGGCGGCAACCCCCGCCACGAGCCCCCGCACGGCCAGATGCACGGAGCGCTCCGCCACGCCAAACCTCCCTCGTGCATCCCGCGCGCCCCCTTTAGCGTTTCGTGCGGGCCCCCGCCCGTCCTTCCCCTCCGTTCAACCCAGAAGGCAACCCTTATGCGCCGCGCCGCGGTCGCTCAAAGGCTCACCATGGCAGCCTTCCGCGCCGCCGCTCTTGGCGCCCTTCTCATCCTCGGCCCCCTGCCCCTTGCCCTCTCCCTCCCTGCGGCCTCCGCCCTTGCCCCCTCCGACATCCTCGTCCTCCCTCGCATGGCCCTCGGCTTCGACTGGACCTACCACTACGCCGGCGCCACCGATGTCATCCTCGGAGGCTTCAGGGCCACCTACATGACCGACACCTACACCTCGGCAATCACCGCCGAAAGCCCCACGCCCCGCGGCGACGCCTGGGTCGTCTCCAACAACCACGCCGGCACCCTTTCGGGCACCGTGCCCCCCGGACTCCCCTCCACCGGGACCTTCACCTCGCTCACGTCCTACTACATCCGCAAGTCCGACCTCGCCGTCCTCAACTCGACCCAGGACATCACCGTCAGCGCCTCCGTCCCCATCATCGGCACCATCTCCGGCTCCGGCCACAACGACACCTACGCCAATCCTCCCCTCGCCCAGACCGCCTTCGGCTCGCCCGCCGACGGCACCCCCTGGCGCATCGTGTCCAACCTCACCGACGTAGGCTGGTACAAGATCGGCGCCTCGCCCCAAGTCAACACCTTCTCCTACCTTGCCCTCGATTTCAACCTCTCCGTCACCGCCATCGAAACCGCCGCCGTCCCGGCCGGCTCGCTCCCCTCCTACAACATCACCGGCGGCGGCACCGCCGACAACAACGGAACGCTCGACACCTTCACCCAAGGGTTCCTCTACGCCCCCGACGCCCTCAACAAAGCCGTCGACGAAAGCGGTTACCTCCTCCAGTCGTTCCACATCAACCGCGCGCCCGTCGTCTCCGGCCTGCCGCCCCTCGAAGTCAACGCGGGCCGCTCGGCCACCCTCGACCTCACCGCCTACCTTTCCGACCCCGACAACGACCCCTTCAACCTCTCGTGCGCCCCCGCGCCGCCCCTCTCCTGCTCCGTCGCCCCCAACGGCACCCTCACCGTCACCGCTCTCCCTGGCGTCAACGCCACCTTCCTCCTCAACCTCACCGCCGACGACGGCCGCCCCGTCGGCGCCATCACGTTCCCCCTCACGGTACTCGTCACGGACACCGGCAACCCCAACTTGCCCCCGGAGTGGATGGGCCCTCCCCTGTTCGAAATGGTCGAAGACACCGACGCGACGTTCTTCCTCGCCAACCTCATCTTCGACCCCGACGACGTCAACCACACATTCGCAATCGTCCCCCAAAGCCCCCTCATCGTCCTCGCCGCCA
>JBGPNV010000173.1:0-5574 GCA_041487695.1 Thermoplasmata archaeon
CCTCGAGAATCACGACGTGCCGCGTCTTCGTCCGCGCGGCTTCGATCTCATTGCGAAGGCGCGCAAGCAGGATCGGCTTCGGAAGCGACGGCACCGGGGGGCCCTCCAATCATGACAGCGGCAACGTGCGCGGGCTGCGCGAACTCCGCGTGCGCGTGAGGCGTATTAAAGCCTAACAGGGGGGTGGCCCGAAAGCGGGGAGGGTGGGGGTGGCGCGCGAGACGAGGGCCACGCTCCTCGTCCTTTCGGCCGCCGCGATTTGGGGCTCGTCCTTCGTGGTCATCAAGCTCGGCCTTGAAGGCGCGCCGCCGGTCACATCCACCTTCCTGCGGTTTGCCCTTGCCGGGCTTGCCTCCGGACTCGTCCTCCGGCGCTTGGGCAGGCTCCGATGGGGCGTCCTGCGTGACCCCCTCGTCCTTGGGCTCTCGGTGGCCAACGCCGTCGGCTTCGTCCTCCAGTACCTTGGGCTCGCGGGGACGAATTCGGCGGTCGCCGCGCTGCTTGCCAACCTCGGCGTCGTGGTTGTCGCCGCGCTCTCGGCCGTCTACCTCCACGAGAAGGTCCGGGCGGTGACCGCCGCCGCCGTGGTCCTCGCCTTCGCCGGCGGGTCGCTCCTTGCGACGCGGGGCGACCTTTCGAATGTCGGCGGCACGGAATTCCAAGCGGCGGTCCTGATCGCCGTCGCCTCCGTGATCTGGTCCGTCTATGTGGTGCTCAACAAGGTGACTCTCGAACGCACGCGGCACTCCGAGGAAGAAATCGCCTGGGCCGTGCTCGCGCTCACCGCTCTCTGGACGCTCCCGGCCGCCCTCCTCGCCGAGGGGGCGCCCTCGCTGAACTACACGCCTCAGACCTGGGCCTCCATCCTCTATGCGGCGCTCGCCTGCTCGTCCCTCTCCTACGTAGTCTACATGAAGGGGCTCCGGCGGCTCTCCGCGACGGCCGCGGCGGTCCTCACGGTGTCCGAGGTCCTCGTCGCTTTCGTCCTCACGGCCCTCGTCTATGGCTATGTCGTGCAGGGCGCGGCAGCCTTGGGCGCGGTCATGGTCCTCGTGGGGATTGTGCTCGCCAGCCGGTTTGGCGGCGGCGGCGGGACGGTGCCAGACGCCGCCCTACCGCAGGACCCAAAAGGCGATCAGCCACGCGGGGAAGACAAAGAAAACGCAAGCGCCCGCGACTAGCGCGAGCGGCCTCCCTTGCGACTCGTACGGGCGGTTCACAGCCACGAGGCGCTCCCACGCCGTGGCATAGGCGAACACGGGCATGACGCCGGCCGCGAGCAGGAAAACAGCGAACCCCCACTCGCCAAGCGGCGGGCCCCATGGGGAGGACCAATTCGCGCTCCCGAGCGCCCCCACAAAGGCAAGCGGGAGGATCGCCGCCATCCAGAGCCCGGCCGATACCGCCTGGACAGCCCCGAGCGCGGTCTCTTCGCGACGGGCGAACCGCTTCGAGGAGCGCATCCCCACAATCGTTCCGCCGGTGGCGATTAGCACGAACCCCACGGCCAAGGTGGCGATGCGCCACGAATCGGCGTTCCATCGCCCGAGGCTCCCACCCGTCCAAAACGCGACGGCGCATACGAGGGCCAGAAGCACGGCCAACGGGACGAGGAAGGCGCGCTGCATTGCTGCTCGTGAAAGCGGGAGCGTCTGGAGCTGGCTCCAGCGCTTCAGCTCCAGCGGGAAGGGACCCACGCGAAGCAGCCGGGGCACCCGCCGCGCGCCCGTGCGCATCAGCCGGTTGAAAGGGAGGTGCTTCGAGGTGCCCACATGCGGGTCGACGCCGAACCCGATGCCCCACAGGGCAATGAGGTAGACGACCGCCAGGAAAAGGAAGGGGTCAATCGTGAACACAAACCCGCGGCGCGCGCCAAGCTGCGCGCGGCCGACCGCTTCGAGGATGAAGGAGAAAACAAGGTAGCCGATCCCCAGGAAGAGCAAGCTCTTCATCCACTGGAGCGTGAGGTGGAGCGGCGCGCGCACGGGCCCTTTGGGGATGTGGAAGGGCGCGAGCGGGCGCTGAAAGAGGGCACGGCCCCTCGGCATCGCGGCAAGGTCACGGCCGGCCGAGGCCCCCGCCAGGCTGAAGAGCCTTCCCGAGCGCCCCCCCGGGGCCGGCGGGTAGGCCCGGACGGGGACGAGCAAGAGGAGGGCGCAGGCGGCCAGGCAGCCGACGTAGGCGAGGCGCGGGCTTGACGCCCCCAGGAAGTTGGGGTCAAGCACCCACGCGGCGATCCAGTTCAAGGGGCCGTAGAGACCGGCGAGGTCGGCGCCGGGCACTCGCAGGGCGAAAAGCAGGGCTGGGATGCTGAGCCAAAGCAGGAGGCCGGCGCGAAGGAGCCACCCTTCCTCAGCGGGCCGCCCGGCGCGAAGCGCCCAAACCGCCCGGCCAAGGGCCGCGGCAAGGCCGGCCGCACCCAAGAAGGGCAGGGGCGTGAGGAACACGTCGACCACGTTGCGCGGGGCAAAGATGGCGAGGAGCACGAGGATGGGGAGCATGGCGAACGCGTAGCCGAAGGTCAAGGTCGTGAGGAGCCGGAAGGTGCCGTGGGCATAGAAGGCGCGCGGCGGGATCGGCAGCGTGGCCGCAAGGGATGCGACCGGCGGCAGGCTGAAGGGCGCCAGGTTCGCGAGGAACACAAACGCGAGGATCACCGTTAGGGCCGGGACCGCGGCGCCCCGCGGCGCGTTGCCGAAGACGAGCGCGAACGGGAAGAGCGTCATCACCGGCAGCGTGAACGCGAAGAAGGCGGGGCCGAGAGCCGAACCCGGGGACTTCGCGAAGACGTTGAGGATCGCGCGCGTGTCGGTGGCGAGCATGAGCCTCGCGGGCCGGCGCCAGTCCCCCGTCGTGGTCACGGCGCCTGCACCCCGCCACCCGGCTCGGTGATCCGCACGAACGCCTCTTCGAGCGGCGTGCCGGGCGCCTGCGCCGCCGCCGTCCGCAGGCCCGCGGGCGTCCCCACGAACTGGAGGCGCCCCCGGGACAGGATCACGAGCCCGGCGCACAGCTCCTCGATGAGCGAGAGGACGTGCGACGCGATCACGGCGCTGCCCCCTGCCGCAAGGACCGCGCGCACCTCGTTCTTGAGCGCGAGGACGGCCCGGGGGTCGAGCCCGAGGAGCGGCTCGTCGAGGAAGAGGACCCGCGGGCGGCGCAGGAACGCCTGCGCGAGCATGACTTTCTGCTGCTCACCCTTCGAGAGCGACATGGCGAGGCGGTCCTTCTTGTCGAGCATGTCGAACACCCACAGGAGCCGCTCGGCTTCCGTTTCCCATCCCTCGAGCTCGAGGACGTTGGCGACAAAGGCCAGGTGGTCCCACGGCGTGAGCGTGCGGACGGGGTCAGGCAGCTCCGGCGCGTAGGCGAGGTGGCGCTTCGCTTCGATGTCGCCAGCCGTGAGGTCGAGCCCGTTTACCCAAACCCGCCCCTCCTCAGGGCGCAGGATGCCCACGCAGCAGCGGATGAGCGTGGTCTTGCCCGAGCCGTTGGGGCCCACGAGGCCCATCGCGAGGCCCGCCCCGACCTCGAGGCTCACGCGGTCGACGGCAAGCGTCCTGCCAAACCGCTTGGTCACACCTTCGGCGCGCAGGAGCGCTTCCACGCGTACCCAAGCGCAAGTGAACCAAGATAACCCTTGTGAGGGGGGCCGGCGCAAGTTTTTCGGGTGGGGGTCACGAGTCGGCGAGGCTGCGCCCGCACTTCGGGCACTCCTTGAGGCTCGCCGCGCAGTGCAGGTGGAAGGTCGACTGGCACTCGCAGACCTTGAGCCGCTCCGTCGGGGGGATCACCCCCACGCACACGAGGCACTTCTCCTCGCGGCGCGCAAACTGCTCGGCCACCGCCGTGTCCGTGGGGTCGAAGAAGGTGACCCACCGCCTCTCCGTGCGGCGCTTCACCTCTCCGGTGAGCTGGTCCTTGTACGTCACAAGCAGGCGGAGCGCGATGTCCCCCATCTTCCGCGTGATGACCTGGAGCTCGACATCCGCGCGCTCGCCTGCCTCGATCGAGGTCGCGGGCTTGCCGAGCACCTTGACCGACGCGTCGCCTGCAAAGCCGATCGTGAGGTCCTTGGCCTCCCCGTCGCCCCGGTTGGCAATCTCGAGCACGACGTTGTTCGTGCGGTTCACGACAGGGGGCTCGCCGACGGCGAAGGCGAACTCGAGCCTCGGGCCGCCGATGCCGATCTGCTCGCCGATCGACTGGATGAGCTCCTCCAGCGCCGCCGCCTTCATCCCGGGCTTCAGGCGGCCCTTCGCCGCATCGAAGATGATCTTCTCCTGGTCGGAGGAGAGCGAGACGCCGGCTTCGGCGGCCCTCTCGAGCAACTCCGTGCCGCGCTCGCCGAGCGCGCGCACCTGCTTCGAGACCTCCTTCGCGCCGTCCGCCTCCGCGATCGCGCGGGCCGCGGCATCGAGCGCCCCCTGCATGTCCTTGGCAGCGAGCAGCTTCTGCGCGGTGGCAATGAGCTCGTCGGCCTGGGGGTTCTCGATGTCGAGGTTCTTGTTGTGCTTGTTCTTGGCCTGCGCCGAGGCGATGAGGGCCTTGGCCTTCACGGAGCGCAGCTCCTGGAGCTTCAGGTCCACGGCCAAAGCCACCTTCCGTGAGCCTGCAAAGTCCCCCTCTTTGGAGAGCCGGCGCGCCTCCTCGAGCTTGGCGTTGAGGTCGCCCGGGTCAATCTTCGAACCCAAGGCGCCGTCGAGCCCCTCCTGGACCTTCGAGACGGCCTGTAGGGCCGCCTGGAAGTCCCCGTGCTGCGTTCGGATCAGGACGCCCGCGTCCGCGAGCTTCTTGCGCGCGGTGATCGTGTCCCACGCCTCGAACGTCTGCCGCACGTCCTCGACGGCGTCGCGCAGCAGCGTCGCGTCGAGCCCCTCGGTCTCGAGGTTGCTGACAAGCTCGAGCAGGGAGGCGATCTCCGCCTCGGCCTTCTCGCGCGCTTCGGCAAGCAGGGACTCGCGCGCCTTGCGTGCGAAGTCGTAGGCGGCTTCGACGTCCTTGTTCTGACGCGCTTGCAGCGACTCGGCAAGCAGCCGCCTGGCCTCCCCCTTGGCCTTGCCGTCGGGCGCCGCCTCAAACTCGGCCTTGACTTTCTTGAGCACCTCGACAACCTGGGCCTCCTGGAGCCGTTGGCCCTCCTTGACCGCGCTCTCGGCAAACTCGACCGCCTCGGCCACGCGGCCCTCCGCGAAGGCGGCGTGCGCCCGGTCAGCGAAGTCCTGCGTGGCCGTCCCGTCCGCCTCGACGGCCCGCACAAGCTCGACCTGCCGGTCGGCGGCTTTAAGCATCGCCTCCGCGCGCGCGGCCATCAGGTCCTTCGCGCTGTCGAGCAGCTCGTAGGTGCGCGCGACGGCCGAGGCGGGGTTCCCCCGCACCTTGTCGACCGCCGCAAGCATCGTCGTCAGCCGTCCCACGGCCGCCTTGTCCTCGAAGGCCATCATCTCGCGCTTGATTCGGTTCGTGCTCTCCATCACGAACTTCGAGGAGAAGTCGCGGAGCGACTGGTCGAGCTTGTCGGCCGACTCCAGGTCGGCAAGCGTGGCCCGGCCCCGGTCGGCCGCCGCCGTCACC
>JBGPNV010000174.1:0-5552 GCA_041487695.1 Thermoplasmata archaeon
CGAGGCGGAGTTCGCGCGCGACGGAATCGAAGACCACAAGGCGCCTCGTTGGGCCATCCAGGGAGGCCTATTTAGGGGTTTTCGGCTGGCGCCAGCGGGCCTCTGGCCCTGCCTGCACCGTAAGTACGCCACGGCTAAGGAGGGGCCGCTGGCCGCTCGGACGACGCGACTTTCGTTGGGCTACGGTCCACCCTTCGGCCCGGCGCCTTGGCCTTTGGGGTCGCTCGTGCCCGCCGGCGGCTCCTCGTCCTTGTTTGCCGACATGTGGCTCTCTTTTGCCGAGTCCTCCCCTTTGTGTTCTTCCCCCTCGTCGGGGCCTGCGGGCGGCCGGCGCAAGAGCGCAAGCGCAAGCAGGACGACGACGACCACGGCAAGGAGGCCGAGCGCCGCGTAGGGGAGCTCACCCGTCGCTGCGGGGCCGCTCACGGTGAAGGTCATGGAACTTGCGTTGACGGCAAGGCCGGAAAGTTGGAGCTCGACGGTGGCGCGGTGCGAGCCCGTGCCCTGCGCCACCCAGGTTGTGAACCTCGTTTCACTTGCCCCCGCTGCGAGCGTCACGTTCGTGCGGTTGACCTCCACGCCGTCCATGAGGAAGCGCAGGAGCGCCGTGCCTGACGCCGTGCCGTTGTTCGACACGGAGACCTCGATCCGCACCGCCTCGCCGGCCGCCGGGGCGGCGGGCGCCACCTTCGCAGCTCCCAACCGGAACGCCGGCTGGCCGGGCTGCGTGAAGGCGATCTGGAGGGTGCCCACGTTGTTCGAAAGGTTGCCGTCGTTTGGCCCCACCGGCACAGTCACCGTGGCCTGGAGCAAGACGGAAAGGCTGCGCACGGCGCTCGTATTCCACGCGAGGCTCGCCGTGAAGGTCTCGGCCGGGCCGAGCGCCGGGACCGCGACCGAGCCGATTGCCGTCGCACCCCAGGTGAAGCTGACGGTCGCTGCGCCGGACGGCGCGCTCCCCTGGTTGGTCACGACAGCCACGAGGGTCACGAGCATCCCCAGGGCGGGCAGAGGCGGCTGGAAGTCCATCTGCGTGACGGCAAGGTCGGGGGACGCGGAGGCAAGGAGCGTGAAATTCACGCTCCCCGCGTTGTTGAGCTCATACTTCCCCTCGTTGGTCGTGTTGTCCGCATCCACGACGACGAGGACGGAGTGACGCCCGGGCGTGCCCGGGGGGACCGTGAAGTTGAAGGAGAAGCTGAGCGAAAGGCCCGCGCCCACGGCGGGGACGGTGATGTTGCCGAGCGAGCGGTTCACCGTCGCCTCGACAATCTCCAGCCGGACATCGCCCACGTAAGCGACCCCCTGGTTCGTGACCACGAGGTTCGCGGTGGCGGTATCCCCCACGCGGTACTCGGAGGCCGCGAGGACAAGCCCGCTCACGACGAGGTCGGCCCGCAGGGGCTCGAGCACGAGGAGCTGCACGGTCGCGTTGTTGTTCCCTTCGTTGGATTCGAAGACGGCGCCTGTCGCATCGACAAACGCGCGCAGGAAGTGCGTCGTGTACCCGAGGCCGGTGGGGACCGTCCAATTCGCGGAGAAGTTCAAAGAGGCGTTGTAGGGAAGGTCGAGGGGCACACTCCAGGCCGCGGTCCGGTTCAGGGCCGTGACCGAGCTCGCGTTGTCGAGGTAGAACCACACGTCCACGGTCCCCGAGAAAGCCGCACCGCGGTTTTGGACCGTCAGCGTGACGTTCAGCGTATCGCCCTCGAGCCCGCTTGCCGGGTCGGCCGCGACGCCCCGGGCCACGAGGTCCGGCTGGGCGTCGATGTCGACGAACACGGGCCGGAGGTTGCTCCCCACGCTCTCGTCGGACTCAACAATCGTGTTGTTGGGGTCGGCCATGATGGTGAAGGCGTAGCTGCCGCCGGCGTGGCCGCTCGAATTGAACGTGAAGGCATAGGGGGCCGACCCGTTGGCGAGGAGCGGGCCCACGTCCAGGTACATGGTGGGGAAGAGGGGGTGGAGGGCACGCAGGACCACGGGCGCGACGCTGTCGCCGGGCCCGTTGTTGCGGACCGTGCCGTTGAGGGCGAAGAGCTCGCCTGCGAAGACCGTGCCCGAGGGCCCGTCGGCCGTTACGACCTGGAGGTCGGGCGGCGCCGCGACCGTGACGAAAGTGACTTGGAAGGCGATCGTGTTGTTGTCCTCGAAGCTCTCGAGTTCGCTGTCCCCCGTGTCGAGGACGGCGGTAAAGTTGTGCGACCCGACGGAATAGGGGCCGGAGGGGAACGAGAAATTGGCGAGGTAGAGGTCCGACGAGGCGATTGTGGGCACCGAGAGGTTGGCCACCTCGGTCGCGTTCGCGTCGAGGATGGCCGCGAAGACCGGCGCGCCGGTGGCACCGAACCCTTGGTTCACGACGCGCACCGTGACATTGACGGGGCCGCCAAGCACGTTGAAGGGCGCCTTGAGCACGCTCTCCGGCGTGAGGTCAGGAAGGGCGTTGCCGGCGAAGATCATCTTGTAGAGGATCCCGGCCCGCGACCCGTTGTCGCCCGTCTGGTTGTTGTTGAGCGACAGGCTCCAGAAGTACGAGGCGTTCAGGTCGTCGAAGGCGATGTCGCGGCTCGCGTTGTCGGCGGTGACAAGCGGCCGGGAAAGCTCGAGGCGCCAGCCCGAGCCGGTGTAGAGGGCCCCCGCGCGGACGTCACCGCGGCCGCCTGAGGGCGCGGAAAGGACGTAGCCAGGCACCCGCGTCCCGTTTGCCATCGAAGACGAGTTGAAGGTCGTCCAGTTTACCGCGGCCTTGTCCGCGTCGCCGACGACGCGCGCGCTTTCGGTGAGGGGCACGGTGGAATTGAGGTACGCGGGCCGGTCGCCGAACCCGGTCGTCACGACGTTGGCTGCCGCGGGGTCGGGGCCGTCGCCATGGAAGCCGCCCCAAACGCTCCCGGCCGTCTTCGACTGGTTGTCCATGTACAGGTCGTCGGCATACCCGAAGGGCATTGTAAGCGCGGAGGACCAGTGCCAGACGTCCACCGTCCCCGCGCTGTCCGTGTGCATTTCCTGGACCGCGCCCGTGTGGCAGAGGGCGCCGCAGCCGAAAGCGGAGAAGTTCTGCTCGAGGCCCTGCCCGTCGTCGAGTACGAGGCTCATCGCGTCCTCGCCCCAGGCCTGCCGCGACCAATTGCCCTGGGGCGTGGAGTTGTCGAGGAGGAGCCAAGCGGACTTGGCGAAGTCCAGGGTCGCATCGGACCATTCGATGAGGAGGAAGAGGGAACCGGAGTCGTAGAGCGCGCGCACCTCGATCCCGGAGCCCGGCGGGAACGCCCCGGACCCGCCGACGGCCGTGACCTCGAGGGGGCGGGCCCCGGACCAGACGGCGTCCACGATTCCGTCGACCGTGGGGGCGGAGCCCGTGGGGGCCACGACCAAGGTCGCCGCATCGTAACTCGGCGGCAAGTTGGGCATCGCCGTGGGCGCAGGGACGGCCGCTAGGGCCCCAGCGGCAACCAGGAGTGCGAATGCGGCTGCCCCAATTCGTCCGGAGCGCGGTTTTTGGCCCATTCGGAAACCCCCTGGTAGCAAGCACCAAGGGACGCGGAAAACGAGTTAAAAGAATTGTGATACGACCATGCGATCCAAAAGCCGGGCCAGGCGGCGCTCCAAGGTGCGGGAAGGTTTAATCCGCGCTTTGGCCCCTTTGCGAAGGACGTGGGCGCAGGCGAGCGTGGGGGGACGGCCTCCTCCTCCAAGGGTGGGCTCGTCCTCGAGTCGCGGAAGGAAGACCGATTCGAGCGGAGCGAAAGGATCGCATGGATTGACCTCAAGAAGGTCCAGGCGACCCGCGTCCTCGTGGTCGGGGTGGGTGCGCTCGGCAACGAGGTTTGCAAAGACCTCGCGCTGTCGGGATTCCGGCGCTTCACGCTCGTGGACATGGACCGCGTCGTCTTTTCCAACCTCAACCGGTGTCTCTTTTTCACGGAGGCTGACGCCCGGGCCCGGGAGCTGAAGGTGAACGCGGTGCGCCGCGGGCTCCTCGCGCTCGACCCGGCGCTCGAAATCGAGACCCACGCGGACCGCATCGAGAACCTCCCCGAGGGTGCCTTCAAGGAGCACGACCTCGTGCTGGGCTACCTCGACAACGCGGCGGCGCGGATCCACACGAACGGGCACGCGTACTTCGCGCTGCGCCCCTACATCGACGGGGGCACGCTCGGCATGGTCGGCAAGGTGCAGGTCGTGCGGCCCCCGACGACCCCGTGCGTCCAGTGCGGGATGAACAAGACGCACATGGAGGAGGTCGCGAGGCGCTACTCCTGCTCGGGCAGCGGGATGACCTTCGTGGAGGCGCCGGTCGCGGCCGAGGTGACCACGACCGCGATCGTGGCCGCGGTGCAGGCCCGGGAGGCCGTGAAGCTCGCGAGCGGCCGCCCCGAGGCCGTCCTTGACAACCTGTGGTACTACGACGGGCTCAAGGGGACCGCGGAGGTGCTTCACGTCGCGCGCAACCCAGGCTGCCCCGTCCATTCGACCCCATAAGCCGCGGGAAGACAAGGTTTTAAGGCCGCTCTCCGATGGACTTTGGGCCACTCCAGCGCGCGCGCGAGGGGGGGGCCAATGATCCGGGGCGGGCAAAGGAGGGTGGAAGGCTTTGGCCAAACGCGACACCCGCCTTGACGCGATCAAGTACCAAGAGATGCTGAAAGCCCAGCAGGCGAAGAAGCGGGCGACGGAAGAGCAAGCGAAGGAAGAGATCGACAAGCTTGCCAAACTCGTTGCCGCGCTGCGTCAGATGGGCGCGCAGGTGGGGGAGGCCGAGTCCGACCTCGACCGGGCGAACGCCGCCCTCAAAGACAAGGACTGGACGAAGGCCTACAACGGGGCGGGGACGGGCCTTGCAGCCGCCGAGAAGGGGGCGGCGAACGCCGCCCGCGGCCAGGTCGACGGGTTCCTGCGCACGGTCCACGAAGTCGAGCGCAGCGGCGCCCCCACCGATGAGCTTGGCCCGCTCCAGCAGGAAGCGCGGGGGGCTCTCGCAGAGGGCCGGTACCTCGACGCGTTCCGCAAAGGGCAGGAGGGCCGCGCCAAGGCCCTCGAGGTCGGCCGGGCGGCCATGCAGCAGGCGATGGGCGAACTCCTCGAGCTCGTCGAGGGTGACCGCCAGCGCGGCGTGAACACCTCGGCGCCCGACGCGCTGCTCGAGAAGGCGCGCCAGCTCATGGCGGGGGGCGACGTCAACATGGCGGATCTGAGCAAGCTCATCACGGAGGAGGCCTACGCCGCGCGCGAGGCGGCGCTGCGGGGCGACGTTTCGGACCAGGCGACCGGGGGGCCCTTCCAGCAGCCCGCGGAGGCCGAGGACCAGGAGGCGGTCAAGCGGGCGGTCGAGGAAAATTTCAAGCGGGCCAACGAGGAGATCACGACGGCCCGCTCGCTCAAAGCGAACGTGGCCGCGGCCGACAAGGAGATCTCGAAGGCGAAGTCCGCGTTTGACGCGGGGGACTTCAAGGGCGCGCGCGTGGGTGCGAGCCGGGCGATCGTCGCCGGCAAGGTGGCGGCGCGCAAGGCGGTGCTCGCGCTCCTCCAGGATGCGCTGATGGACGTCC
>JBGPNV010000175.1:0-5544 GCA_041487695.1 Thermoplasmata archaeon
CAGGGCGCTGATGGCGCGGCTTCACGCTCGCCCGGGAAGTGCGATTCGGCCCCGTCGGGTTAGAGGTCTAATCGGCACAACCTTTACGTTGAGGTGAGCATATGGTCGGACGTCCGGAGGATGGGGACCCCTTCGGACGCTTCGGGGGCGACCCCGAGGGGACGCAAGATGAGAAACCCGAGACGACCCGGGGCAACCCGGGCCCAAACCACTCGGGGTCGGACGAGAGCAACGGTGATGATGTCGAGCTTGCCGAGGATAATTCCTTGGTGAACGTCGACGTCATCATCAAGCGCTTCAAGGAGCAGACAGGCAAGAGCCTTAAGGACAGCACGAAGGTCGACTACGAAGCCACTTTCCGGCGCTTCGCAAAGGCAGAGACACTTGCCAAGATGACTAGGGCGAAGCTAGCGGGGCCAAAGGGCCGCGAGGTGATCCTCCACTACCTCAACAACGAGGTTGGGTTGCGCTCGTGGACGATCGTTGAGGCGAAACTCAAGGCGCCTTGGATGGAGGGGTTGCGGCTACCATGGCCCCTTCTGAAGAGGGACACACCGGAGACGCCGCCGCCTACACGGACGCACACGCCCCCGGATCACATCGTGAAACCGTGGAAGGACGCCTTCGACCACGAGGACGCCTACGCGCGCGTCGAGTTCAAGATGTACGGTCATTTCGGCCTGCGGCCCTCCCACAACATGAAGATCCTGTGGGAGGACGTCAAGAACGAGCGCGGGGAAGTGTGCTGGAGCACGACCGAGGTGGACGTGCCGTACATGATCGAGGCGGACGGCTACAAGCGCGTTTTCAAGAAATTCGCATGGGTGCGTGCTTGGATTCCGCCTGACCTCGCGGCGGACATCGTCGCGTGGCGGAAAGAGCTGGGAGCGGAATGGAGGCCCGAACGGCCCCTCCTGCCGTTCCACGATGCAAGCGGCCACCTGGACGCGACGAGGCCCCAGACAAAATGGGCTCAGAAGCATCGCTGGGACCTGTTCATCGAGAAGTGGAAGCTGGCAAGGCTCGTTCCGCGCGACTTTAGGAAGTTCGTCAAGTCGAAGTGCAACGCGGCGAACATGGACGAGGTCGCACGGTGCTACCTCCAGGGGCACGCGCCCACAGGGATGGATGGGCCCTACGACAACCCAGAGATGAAGGACCTCGCGGACAGACAGATGAGCCGCTTGCCGCAGGGCGCGCTCGGCGCGTTGAAGGACGCGACCGTGACCGTCACGGACAAGGTGTCCAAGGCCCAGATCGACCTGATGGCGGACTACAACACGGGGAGGATCGGCGACTTCGCCTTCCTCGAAGCCCTGAACAAGCTACGGCCGCCGAAACCGGCCGTCGAGCCCTCTGGCTCGTCTTTACGAGCCTCGAACGAGGATCGTAAAGGAATTTAGGAGTGCCGGGTGAGGCTCGTAAGCCCCCTTCTGTTTTATGGCGGCATTCGACTGAGCGTCCGACCTTCAGGTCCCGAGCAGGGTCATCCCCGACGTTTGGACTTGCTCCCAGCGCATCCGGCCGTTTCACCAAGTCCTCGGGAATCTCCGCGGCAACCGCTTCACTGTGCCCCAAGGCTGTGTCGTTTCTGGTCCGGAAATCCGGGGCTCTCGCCCCGGCCGCTTCTTGTGATGGCCTTTCGGCCCCACCTTCTCGTGCGCGCTCCGCTTTAGGGAGGGGGGACTTTCCTCAGCGCCCTCTTGCGAGGGCACCGTCGGCCGTCCGGCCTCTCCCGGCACGACTTGGGGGCCGCCCCGCCAGATAGACTTTGCCCCGCGCCGGGCGGATCGCGCGGCGCGAAGATGGTGTTTGAACCGTCCGGGTACCTACATACCGGGCCTTTATCCGCGATCGGGGCCGATTCGGGATCACCACAAGGTCGGGGGCAAGAAGCCTGGGACATGTCATCGAGGCCCAAGGTCTCGTGAAAACGTACGGCGACCTCCAGGCGGTCGACCACGTCGACCTCGCGGTGCGCTCCGGTACCGTGTTCTCGCTCCTGGGCCCCAACGGCGCCGGCAAGACGACGACCGTGGAGATCCTGGAGGGCCTTCGCCACGCGACCTCCGGGTCGGCGACCGTCCTCGGTTCCAATGTCGCGACCGACTACGAGAAGGTCCGCCGCAAGGTGGGGATCCTCCCGCAGGAGTTCGAGCCCTTCGACCGCCTGACACCCACCGAGGCCGTTGGCTATTGGGCCGCGCTCTTTGGGCGGTCGATCACCAAGGCTGAGACCAAGGCCCTCCTCGATTCCGTCGGCCTCTCCGACCGCGCCCGCGTCCAGGCGCTCCTCCTTTCGGGCGGCGAGAAGCGCAAACTCGGGATCGCCATGTCGCTTGCCGGCGAGCCGGAGCTGCTCTTCTTGGATGAGCCGACGACGGGCCTCGACCCGAGCGCGAGGCGCGACCTCTGGGGCCTCATCACCGGGCTCAAGAAGCAGGGGCGGACCGTCTTCCTGACGACGCACTACCTCGACGAGGCGGAGAGGCTCGCCGACGAAGTCGCGATCATGCACCACGGCAAGGTCATCTTGCGCGGCTCGCCCGACGCCCTTGTGGCCGACCACGGCACCAGCACCTCCGTCGTCCTCGTCGGCGCTGGAGAGCCGGGTCTCAAGGAAGCGAAGGCCGCGGGCTTCGATGCCCTCCTCGACGGCCACGACGTGGTCGTGCGGGTCAAGGGCAACGGCGGGGCGAAGGCCGCGCTTGCGCGCGTCGCCTCCTTCCAAAGTCCGATTGAGGACATCTACACGCGTCGCCAGACCCTCGAGGACGTGTTCCTCAAGCTCGTCGGCGGCCGCATGCACGAGGGAGTGCTGCAGGAATGAACCGCATCCTCGCAGACCTTCGGGCTTACAGCAAGATGTGGATGCGCACGAAAGTCGGCCCCTTCTTCACCTTCGCCTTCCCCGTCCTCATGATCGTCCTCTTCGGCGCGATCTTTTCGTCGACGACGAACAAGCTGGACCTCTACGTCCAGGACCTCGACGACTCGCCCGCCAGCCACGGTTTCACCGACGCGTTGAACGCCACGAACGTTACCCTGGTGAAGGTGATCCCCAAGGACGCGGACATGGCCGCCTACATCAAGGACCACTCGCTCTCGGCCGCGCTGCAGATTCCCGCTGGGTTCGGCGCGAGCGTCGCCGAGCGCACGAGCGCGAACCTTACGATCTTCGGCGACCCCTCCAGGTCGACCTACGGCCAAATCCTCGGGGTCGTGAGCGGTGTCGCCGACGGCATGAACTTCCAGCTCAACGGCGCGCAGCCGATTGTGTTCTTGAAACCGCGCACGGTCGCCTCGCCGGAGTTCCGCTTCATGGACTTCTTCCTGCCCGGCATCCTCGGGATGACCGTCATGTTCACCGCGATGTACGGGATGACCGGCGGGGTCGCCGAATACAAGACGCGCCGCTACTTCAAGCTCCTCGCGTCCACGCCCATCACGAAGGCCGAGTGGCTCGCCTCGAAGATCTTGTTCTACGTGCTCGTTACGCTCGCCGCCCTTGGCGTGATGATGCTTGTCGGGACCGCCATGTGGAATGTACACGTGGCCCTCACGCCGGTCGCGCTGCTCATCATCGTGGCGAGCGTCTTCCTGTTCGTGAGCCTCGGAGTCATCATCGGCGCGTACTCGAAGGACCCGGAGTCGGGCGCAGCCATCGCGAACGCGATCGGGTTCCCCATGATGTTCCTGTCGGGGAGCTTCTTCAACCTCGAGACGATGCCTGCCACCCTGCAGTCCATTGCCTCGGTCTTCCCTTTGACCTATGTCAACAATGGGCTCCGGGACACGATGATTTTCGCCAACGACTCGGCCGCCCTGGCAAACCTGGCCGGCGTCGCGGTCGTGGCGGCCGTTGCCACCTTCGCCGCGTCGCGCCTCATCAAGTGGACGCGGGATTAGCCCGAGGCGGAGCGTTCCACCGCACTTTTTAAGGGGCGGGCCGAGATTGGCCGGCCGATGCGAGAGGGGAAGGTCGTCTCGGTCCACATCGCGCCGAGCGAGTCGGCGCCCATGCGCTCCGTCGAATCAGTCCGTGCCGTCGCGGGCAAGGGGCTCGAAGGAGACCGCTACTTCGGCTTTCCGGGCGACGCCAAAACCAAGCCGGGGCCCGAACGAGAGCTTACGCTCATCGAGTCCGAGGCCGTCGAGGCCGCCGCGCGCGACTACAAGCTCAGGGTCGACCCGGGCGCGATCCGGCGCAACATCGTGACGCGCGGCATTGCCCTCAACCACCTCGTGGGCCGCGAGTTTACCGTCGGGGCGGTCCGCCTCCGGGGCGTTCGGCTCGGCGAGCCATGCGACCATATGGAGACGCTTTCGGGCGTCGCGGGCATCCGCAAGGCGCTCGTCCACCGCGGCGGCCTGCGCGCGGAAATCCTCGAAGGCGGCATCATCCGCGTGGGCGATGTCGTGGCGGCCGACTGAACGCAGGCTCCCGATTCGCCGCGGCGAAAGCCTTTATCATCGGCCCCGGATGCCATCGCTGGGGTTTTCTTGGGCCTGACGCCGTCGATCAAGCAGTCGGTGCCCGAAGTGCTCGACGGGCGCGTCAAGTCGACGCCGCAGGTCACCTGGCTCAAGTGGAAAGAGCCGTCCGGGGCGGTGGGCTCTTTGACCTTCGCCGAAGGGCGCAAGGCCGTTGAGACCGTCGCCTGCGGGCTCCTCTCGCTCGGCATCAAGGTCCAAGACCGCGTGGGAATCCTGTCCAGGAACCGCCCGGAGTGGTTCCTCGCCTACCTGGGCGCCATCCATGTGGGGGCGATCACGGTGCCCGTCTACGAGACGCTCGCGCCTGCACAGCTCAAGCACATCATCAGCCACAGCGAGATGCGCCTCGTCTTCGTGTCGACGCCGGAGCTCCTCGCGCCGCTCCTTGCCATGAAAGCCGAACTGCCTAAGCTCGAGCGCGTCGTCCTCTTTGAAGGCGAGCCCCCCCCCGACCCGCCCCTTGCCGTGAGCACCTGGGCGGACCTCGTCGCGATCGGCGAAGCCCAAAGGGCCAAGGAGCCCGACCTCTTCGAAAAGCGGTGGCGCGAAATCCGGCGCGACGACCTCCTCACGATCGTGTACACTTCGGGGACCATGGGCGACCCCAAGGGCGTCATGCTCACCCAGGGCAACATCCTCTCGCAGATCGAGACCCTCCCGCGGGTCGTCGCGATCAATGTGGCCGACGTCACCGTCTCGTACCTGCCCCTTGCCCACATCTTCGAGCGGACCGTCGGCGAGTTCCTGCCCATCATGAACGGCTCCACGGTCGCCTTCGCCGAGTCCATGGAGAGGCTGCCGGACAACATCCGCGAGTTCAAGCCCGACTACCTGCTCGCCGTCCCCCGCGTCCTCGAGAAGGTGTACGACCGCGTGCTCGACAACGTGCACGCCAAGGGCGGCCTCTCGCAGCGGATCTTCTGGTGGGCCGTGAAGACCGGAGCTCGATGGGAGAAGGTGCGCTTCGAGAAGCGCGTGCCCTTGGGAATCCGGATGAAGATGCGCCTCGCCGACCGCCTCGTGTGCCGCAAAGTTAAGGAGGGCCTC
>JBGPNV010000176.1:0-5529 GCA_041487695.1 Thermoplasmata archaeon
ACAGACGTCCGTGAAGGCGGCCGGCTCAGCCTTGAACACCTCGCGGAAGATGCGGACGGACAGTTCGCAGCCGACGACGGCGGCCTCGGCGGCGCGCGCCTCGGGGACGGGCGGCTGGTCGAGGTAGCGCGTGAGGGCCGGCTGGCAGGCGGAGAGGCCGGCGGTCTTGCAGGGGAAGTAAACGAGCGGGTGGGCGGCGAGCTTGTCGCCCTCGGGCCCCAGTGCCCGCTCCGCGTGCGTGGCGAGGACCGGCTTCCCGAATTGGTAGGCGCCGAGCGTGCGTGTGACGAGCGCGTTCAGCTTCGCCGGCGAGGGCGGCGAGAGGTCGAAAACGAGGACCTTGAGGGCCTCCTCCTTGTGGATGAAGTTCACGTGGCCGAACTCCCCTTCGACGACGACGGTCTTGCCGGGGTGCGCGGCGGCGACGGTGGCGAGGCTGTTCGCGTTCATGACGTCGACGGACGGGTCGAGGACCCACTCCGTTGAGTCGGGGAGCGAAAGGACCTCGACGGCGCTCACGGGGTTGAAGAGGTGGTCTTTGCGGGATTTGGCCACGCGCGCCACCGCGAGTTCTCCGCCGTGGCGGAACACCGCGAAGTCCGTGCGGACATAGGCCTTTCGCCCGGCGAAGGCGCCCCGGACCGAACGCGCGGTGAGCTCGAAGTCGACGTCGATCACGGCGACATTCGAGCAGTGCTCGGGGATCATCGGTTCGCTCCCAACCGGGGCGGGGTCGATAAAGGTTGGCGGGGGTGTGCGGCCTCCCGAAACCTACATCCGCCCCGCGCCACGGTTCGGGAGCAAGCGGACGAAGGGGGAAGAGGCCTGGTCACACTTGCCGACATTGGGGAGCGCCAGGCGATCCAGCTCGTGCAGAAGATCCTCGGGAGGCGGGCGCGCGAGGCGGCCAAGCTCGACGATGGGGCGGTCGTGCGGCTCAAGGACGCGGCCAAGGTGGAGGTCGTCACGACGACCGACACGCTTTCGTTTTCCACGCACCGGCTGGCGGGCGCCCCGCTCCGGCTCTTCGGGCAATTTGCCTGCGCGGTTTCGATCAGCGACCTGGCCGCGATGGGTGCGACGCCGCGCGGGATGCTGATGGCGGTGGGGCTGCCGAGGGACACGGCGGTGGGCGACCTCGAAGACCTGGCGCTCGGCTTCCGGTCGGCCTGCAACCGGTGGGGGTTTGACATCTGGGGCGGCGACCTGAAAGAATCGCCGGCGCCTTATGTCACGGGGACGGCCGTGGGGACGGTGCCGCGCGGGCGAGCGCTGCGCCGCGCGCGGGCAATCCGGCCGGGGTGGACCCTAGGTGTGACGGGCTTCGTGGGGCGGGCCGCCTTCGGCGCGGCGCTCGCAAAGCGCGGCGACGCCGTGGGGTTCGACCTCGTCTACGGGTTCGAGCCGCGGGTCGAGGCCGGCGCGCGAGCAAGCGCGCTTGGCGGCGCGGTCGCGTGCATCGACAGCTCGGACGGGCTCGTCGCGAGCCTGCGGCACCTTTGCGCGGTGAACCCAGCCGTGGGGTTCGAGGTCGACAAGGGCCTCCTCCCCGTGTACCCGGGCTTGCGGAAGGAGGTCGGTCCCGAAGAGGGTCTCCGCCTCAGCCTCGAGTGGGGCGGGGACTACGAGCTCGTTTTCTGCGCGCCCCCGTCCACCTTCGAGCGCTTGAAGGCGGCGTTGCGAGGCACGGGCGCGCCGCTTTGCGCCATCGGGAAGGCCGCGGCCGACGAGGGCCTGTTCCTCGTGGACGAAGGCGCCCGCACGCGGATTGAGAGCCGCGGGTGGGAGTCTTTCAGGCCCACGCCTTAGGCGCCGTCCGAACGAAAAGGTACGCGTGCCAGGGGGCTTAGTGAAGGCCGCGTTGGGGTCGAGCCAGGTGCCGAATCACAGAGGGAGCCGTCGTGTCAAGGCGTGGTAATAGGCCACGACCGGCGCCATGGCCACGTCGTAGTGCCCTCGCGAAACGCGCTTGAGCCCCCCTGCGTCGACCAACCTCTTGATGTAGGGCGCCTGGACGCCCAGGCGAGTGATCGCTCCGCTTGTGAAAGAATTTCGGACCGCCCGGCAAACGACTCGGGCGTAATGGGCTGGCCGGGCGAATAGGGGTCCAAGTTCGTCGGTGAAGGCAGCTGGATACGTAGGGCTTCCAATTGAAAATAGAACATTCTAAAGGATAATAGTAGATTCTAATCGTTCCTGACCCACGCTCAAAGGGGTGCGGGGCCCCCGCGACCCTCTCCTTTGGACCGCGGCGGCGGGCCATCAGCCCTCGGCGCCTCCTCGCGCCGCAGGACCTCGCCGCGCGGGCGCTGCTCGCCGAAGACCTCGACCTCGAAGGTCAAGATCCGCGCGGACTCCTCTTTCCAGAAGTCCGGGGCAAAGCCCGCTTTCTGGGACGTGTGGGCGAGGAACTCCTCGGCGCTCCACGCCCATTCGACGGCGACCTGAGGGAGGAGGAGCCCGCCCTGGCGCCCGCCCCGGATAATGAGCCCGTGGCGCCCCACCTGGACCGCGCGCAGGATCGCTTGGGGGCCCTTGCCTTGAACACGCTCGGGGGGCGTAAGCAGGGAGACCTCGACGGTGATCGCGCCCAGCTCCTCGGGCGCGACGGGGCTGAACCGGGTGTCTTCGAGGGCGGCAGCCACAGCGGCGGCCTCGAGCGCCTTGCCGAGGGCCATGACCGGCTCGGCAAAGCCCACGCAGCCCCGCAGTTCGCCCTCGGGGAATTTGGCAAGCGTCGCGAAAACACCCGAGGGCTGCTGGAAGCGGGCGGGGAGCGTCACGCGGGGCGCGCGGCGGGCGCCCTCTACGGCGGCCTCCACGAACGTGCGCGCCGCCTTGACGGCGAGCGTGCCTTCCTCCAGGCTGTAGGCATGCTCGGCCGCTGGCGCGGCCGCAGGGGGACCGCGGACGGCCACGGCCCCTACTCCTCCTCGCCGGAGCCGGGGCGCCGCAGGGGGCGCCCTTCGCGCGGCGGGCGCGGCTCGCGCCCCGCGAACAGGTCGAAGGGCGGAGGCGGGTTGCCGTCCGCGTCGAACGGCCGCTCCATGAAGATTTGGATGGACGAGACATTCGCCATCTCGCCGTCCTCGTCCTCGAGGACTTCGGTGGCGATCTGGATGTCCGTGACCTTCGCGTCCTTGATGTACCGGCGCCTCACGATCTCGGCCACATCGACCGCCTGCGAGATCGACTTGCCGCGCGCCTTGAGGATCACCTCGCCTGCGTCGTTCATCTGCTTCGACGCGGCGATCACGTAGGTCATCCGGGGCTTTCGCCCGATGTACACGGTCTTGTCATCAGGGGCGCGTGCCATTTCGCTTCCGACCGCAAGGGCGATCGACGGCGCCCCATCATGAAACTTGCGAGTCTGCCCTCGCGCGTGGGGGCGACGCGTCGCCGCGCAACAGGCGGCTAGAGGTTCACGGCGACCAGGGTCTCCGTGGCCTCGATCCCCTCGACGGCCCGGATGTCCTTCACGACGACGGCGAGCGCATCGGTGATGTAGTCGCGCTCGAGGCGGACAACGATGTCCCAAGCGCCGGTCACGGCGCGGGCCTCCGAGACGCTCGGGACCGCCTGGAGCGCCTTAGCACGGGCTCGATGAGCGTCGGCTTCGTCTTGATGAGGACAAAGACGGTCTCCAGGGGCGCCACCTTCCGCTTCCGCCTTCCAGCCAGGGGTTTCCCCTTGGGGGAGGCGGCTGTCGATCGCTGGAACGCTTGATAAGGGTTCGCGTGAGGCCCCCAGGCCCTTGGGAAAAGCCCATCCAGAGGGCCAAGCAGGCTAGGGGGCCCACGTGGTATTTCTAGGGGAAAGGCGCGTGGCCGGACGGTTGCCCGTGGTCCCCCATTCCTTCCTTTCCGCCTACGCGAAAATCTGCCGCCTTGAATACATCAAAGGCGAGGCGCCGGCCGTCTTCCTGCCGGCGCTGCTCACGGCGTCGAGCCTGCCTACCCTTGCCTCACCGGCCGTGCTCGAGGGGTTCGCAGTCTTCGCGCTCCTCTATGTGACGGGGTTCATCGCCAACGCACTCACCGACCGCGACCTCGACCTCAAGTACGACTCGTTCAAACACGAGATCGGCGAGGCGACGGCGTTCCTCGGCCCGCGCCTTATGACGGCGATCCTCACCGCCCACCTGGTGGCCGCCTTTGCGCTCACGGTCCACCTCGCCGTGACTCTGCAGATGCCCGTGCTCTTCGCCCTCGTGGCCCTTGGGGTGTTCCTCGCACTCGCGTACTCGCTCCCGCCCTTCCACCTCAAGGTCCGCGGGCTCGCCGCGCACGCCGTGGCGCTCTCGCTCTCGGCCTTCGCGGTCCCCTTTGTCTTCCTCTACCTCGTGTCGGCCCGGACGCTCGACGTTCACGGCGCCTCGATCTGCGCGGCCTTCACGCTCACGCACTACGGGCTCACCTACACGAACCAGGCGTACGACTTCGACGAGGACCTGAAGGAGGGCGTGCGGACGCCGCCCGTGCGCCTGGGTTTGCGCCGCGCGCTCCGCGCTTCGGCCGCGATGGTCGTGTTGGGCCTTGCCGCCCTCAGTTTCTCGCTCGTGTCGCTCGCCGCCTCGCGGGACGGCATCGCCTCGGCCTTCGGCCCCTCCGGCCTCTGGGCTTTCGCCGTTGGAGGGACGGTCGTGCTGTGGTCCGGCTACAGCGTGCCCCTCCGCGGGCTTGCCCGCACGCTCTCGATCGTGCGCGGGTACGCAGTGGAATCCGAAGCGGTGCCGGAGATCCGCCGCGCGGTCGACTACGCGCGCTTCCACGCCTCCGGGATCCTTGGCCTTGGCGCCGTCGCGCTCGTGCTTTTCGCGACGACCATGCAGGGCGAGGTCGTGCTCGAAAACGATGCGGCCGAAGGCATGCACCTAACGGCCGGCGCACCCGCCGTCGACCTCTCCGGGCCAGCGGGCCCGAACGCGGACTTCGCCTTGAGCGTGGTCTACAGCGGCGGCCGGGCCGTGGCCGCCGGCACGGCGTTCGTGCGCGTCGAAGCCCGCGATGCGGGCCCTGACCCGCCGTACTACTCGGTCACCCTGCCGGTCACCCCACGGCTTTCGCCGGGCGCCTCCGCGCAGGTCGAAGTCCGTGATGTGCCCCTGCACCTCTCGGGGGCCGGGTGTACCGTCACCGTCACGCTCCTCTTCGATGGCGACCGGGACGGGACGGGGCTCCGCGCAGGCGATTCTGAGGCCTTCCGGTTTCCTTAAGTCTCCGGTGGCCAGGCAGCCTGGGCACGTCCACACCCTGCGCCTTCCGCTTAGTGAACGGTTAAATAGGGTTGAACGGCTGGCCCTTTCCCTTCCGGAGGCGGGCCGCGCTGCAGTTTCTCCCTGCGTACCTCAAGGTCGCCCGCACCGAATACATCAAGGGCGAATTGCCCGCGGTGTTCATCCCAGCGCTCCTGACGGTGACGACCGCCGGCGACCTGCTGTCAGTCAACGTCCTCGAGTCGGTCATCGTCTTCTCGCTCCTCTACGTGACGGGGTTCATGATCAACTCGCTCACCGACCGCGAGATCGAC
>JBGPNV010000177.1:0-5512 GCA_041487695.1 Thermoplasmata archaeon
GAGGGAACGATGTACCACGGCGCCCACTTCGTCGAGCACTTCGACAGCACGTCATCGTAGGCGTCGCGGTACGCCTTCCACAGTTCGCGCTCCTTGAGGTCGCCGGGGTTGAACTTCCAGTTCTTGTCCGGTTCGACGATGCGCTCCGTGAGGCGCTCCTTCTGGACATCCTTCGAGATGTGCAGGAAGATTTTCACGATGCGGACGTAGGTCTCGGCGAGCCGCTTCTCGAACGTGTTGATCTGCTCGTAGCGGGCCGACCACACCTCTTTGGGCACGAATGCGTGGACGCGCACCACGAGGACGTCCTCATAGTGCGAGCGGTTGAAAACGCCGATCTGCCCCTTAGGGGGAATTTTTTGCACGACCCGCCAGAGGAAATCATGCGCGAGCTCCTCCTTGGAGGGCACCTTGAAGGAAGTCACGGTCACGCCTTGCGGGTTGACCTCCCGGAGCACGGACTTCGTCGCGCCGTCCTTGCCCGAGGTGTCCATCCCCTGGAGGATGATGAGCAGGGCCTTGCTGCCCTCGGCGTAGAGCCGTTCCTGCAGTTTGGCGATGTGCGCCAGCTTGGCGTCGAGCTTGCCTTCCACCTCCGCGTCGTTTTTGTAGCCGTCGGTATCGCCCGGGTCGAGGTCCTTCAAGCTCACCTTGGAGCCCGGCTTGACCATGAAGTCCGTGTGCTTCACCTAAATCCCCCTCCGCCGTGCGCGCGTGCGGGGCCTCTTGCCCTCGAGGTCGCCGAGCAGGCGCGCGCAGGCCTCGGCATCCTCGAGCCTCGCGATGAACCCATCGACGCCGAGCTCGCGGTAGAACCAGACCGTTTCGAAGTCCGAGGGCGCCTCGAGGAGCACGAGCACCGTGCCGCCGGCGCGCTCAAAGGCGCGCGTGACCTCGAAGAGCGCATGGACGAAGGTCTCGGAAAGGGGGGCCGAGGGCTCGAGGGGCGCCCCGCCTTCGACCTCGCCGCCGCCCCTCTGCGGTTCGCCGCCTTCCCGCAGGAGCGCCTTGTAGAAACGGCTCGCCCGCACGATGATCCCGTCCTGGTCCCCGGCAAACTCGTCGTTGTAGAGGAGGGTCGACGGGTTGCGCAGTTCCGAGAAGAGGAGGGTGCGCGGCGCGCCCTCCCCGTCGAGGCCGACGGCGCCAAGCGCACGGCGCAGGACGCGCGCGTCGTGGGTGGACTTGATGAAGGGCGCGATCACGTGGAGGTTGGTCGCACCCGCCTGCGCGCCGGCCTTCGCGACGACCTCGAGTTCGGCGAAGGCAGCCCCGAGCACGGCGCGCAGATCGCCTTCGCTGAGGTCGGCCCGGCCCACGGTCCGCTCGCGCATGGACTCGTACGCGGCTGGGGGCAAGTCGGTGAGCTCGACGAGGATTGGACGGGGGAAAACGGCGGAAGCGGCGTCGGCAAGCTGCGCGGGGACCCACGCCCGTTCCGTGGGGGCGCGCGCCCACTTCCCGAGGTCGAGGGTGAGCCCGGCGTGGGGGATGTGCGCGGCCTCCTCGGCGCGCGCGCCGGGCGGGAGCTCGACGTAGAGGCTCGTCTCGATCACGGGTAGAAGCCGCGCGGGGCCGCCCGGCCTCGCGAGGGCCTTCGCTGAAGGGGGGCTCGCCGGTGGCGGGCTGGGGGGGCGGAGCTGCACTTCCGCGCGGGGGCGCGCGGGCGGGACGCGGGGGGCAGGCGCGGGGGCGCGGGGCGGGGCTGGCGCGGGCGCTGGGGCCGAGGGCTTCGGCGGGGCGACCTTTGGGGGAGGGGTCGGCGCCGACACCGCAGCCTCCTTGGCTTCAACGGCCGCGATGTAGCGTTCGGCCGCGTCCGCTTCGCTCGGGGGCGGCGAAGGCTCACCGAGCGGCACGATTTGTAGGATGAAGACGACCCCGCCCTGCACGGCCCATTCGACGCCGACGGGGCCGCCGACGAGTTTCTCGATCTCGACCGCCGCGCGGTGGAGCTCCTCGACCTGGAGCCTCGAGAGTCTCGCCTTGCCCGCGCGGTCGGCGGGCACGGCGCGCCGCACCATGGCGCCCTGCGGCCCCTGGGCGTATTCCCAGGTCTGGTCGGATTCTTGTGCGGCCACCTCGCCGGGACGCGCACGGTCGACGAGGTAGCGGCTTGGCTGGAACTTCCCTTCCGTGAGAGCCTCGTGGAAGCCCCATACGGCCTCGAGGAGCATCGACCCCGGCGCGCCGGGTGCGTGGGAGAAGAGCAGCCCCGCGACCTCGCAGGGCACGGTCTCGGCCACAAGGACCGAAGGCGCCGCGTCCTCGAAGGGAATCGCGAAGTGGCGGATCGCCTCGAGGTTCGACGCGTCGAAGGCCGACGCCCAGCAGGCCTTCAGCTTCCCTTCGATGTCCGAAAGGCGCGTGACGGCCACGGCGCGCTCGAGGGGCGCCGACGACAGGCGGTCGTCCACCGGGCATGCCCGGATCGTAACGGCCTTCCCGAGCGCGCGGTTGCCAAGGCCGAGGGCCTGACAGCCGCTGTCGATGTCGAGCATGATGTGCTTGGGGACCGCCACGCCCTTCACGAGGTCGCGGACCTCGACCGAGAGCTGCTCCATCGTCGCGCTCCGGGCGATCAAGCGCTTCTCGACAGCGGGCAGCGTGAGCTTCAGCTGGGTGTCCCGGACGAGGTCGCCGAAGGTCTTGCCAAGGACGACAAAACCCGAGGGCACGGCGAACCCCTTGCGCCGGGCGAGCGCAAGCAGGACGACTCGGCGCCACGTGAGGTGCGCGTGGGCGGGCTCGACCCGGTCGAGGGAAAAAGCGTGGTACCCCAGGGGAAACCCCGGCCGTAATCCCGGCGCGGGGAAATGGAGTTGCCGAGCGCCCCCGAGAGCTTTCAGGGCCGAACGACCGTCCATACATGGGAAACCAGATCGCCGAAACCTGTGGGTTCCACGGCGTGCGCGCGGAGAATTGGCTCGCTGAATCCGCTTCACTGACCCCCCAAATAGCTAATTATACCCCCCGTTGCGTGTTCTTTGTTGACGCGGATGAATCTCTGGGACAAGATTGTGGCAGAGATGGTGGCCGCGGGAAAGCCCGACCGCCTCAATTTCGACCTCGTCCGCCGCGCCAAACTGGCCGCGGTCGAGAGCCAAACGCGTCGTCCGCTGATTGTTTATGCATCAGACTTCTTGAATCCGGCAAAGGTCCAAATGAGTGGGGGGGACGTGAGCCTCGATTATTCCGATAAGTTAGGCTTCATGGAGGTCGTTCGGGAGATGGACGGCAAGAACCTCGACCTCCTGGTTCACAGTCCTGGCGGGGTCCCCGAAGCGGTTGAGTCAGTCGTCGCAATCCTCAGGGATCGTTTTGAGAATGTTCGTGTCATTGTGCCCGACTTGGCCAAAAGTGCCGCAACGATGCTGGCCCTGTCAGGGGACGTTGTCGCCCTGGATGAGGCCGGTGAGCTCGGACCCATTGACCCGCAGTTCAACTTCCGCCGACAGGATGGAACCGTAGTGACCGCGCCTGCGCAAGCGATCATTGACCAGTTCAAGTACGCGGCACAACAGATTACGGAGAACCCGAAGATGTTGACGCCGTGGCTGCCCATTCTGCAGCAATACGGGCCATCGCTCTTGTTCAGGCGCAGAATGCCATCGAGATGTCGAAATTGTACGTGCAGGATTGGCTCACGAAATACATGTTTCGAGGCGACGCCGAGGCTCGCCAGAAGGCCACCGGCGCAACAGAATACCTAGCGAACCACAACAACTTCAAAACACATTCTAAGCGCTTAGGTCTCGCGGAGATAGCGGCGGTGCCCGCCCTTGCAACGCTAAAGGTAGAGCGGCTTGGTGACGATCCCGTCCTCCACAGCTTGGTTCGGGAGGCCTATTATGCTTACCGAATCACCTTTCAAGGAACGGGCGCCTACAAGATCTTCGAGAGTAGCCGGGGGGGAGCGCTCATCAAGCAGGTTGTGGTGGGGGCCGTCAGCCAGGCGGCGCCCAGGGCATCAATGGAGCCCCCGCAGCCAGGCCGCTCTGAAGTCAGGCGCTCGATGTGCTGCCCGAAACCACGACGCTTGGAGGGAGAAAGGCCTTCGCGTATTCCTCCGCACTAATCGCAAATAACCGCAGCGCCTGATCCAACTCGGGGTTAGCGGAGAGCAAAATCTCGATGGCCCGGTCCAGGGCCTCGGGCGCCATCGCGGGGGTTTCCATGGGCAACGTTCTCCTACCCGCCGCCCGTCGCTATAAGTGTTTTCCATGATTGTGAGGCGCCCGACCTAAGAAGTGGGTGGCCGCCTCGGGGCGCCGGTCTTGAACGGTCTTCGGAAGCCTTGGGAGGCCCGGGCCGCGTCCGTGAAAGCGAAGACTCAATACTTGAAGAAGTCCGCTGGCCCCCGATGGCCCACGGAGACCCGCGCGACCCCGCGCGCGAGCGGCGCAACTTCCGCTGGAGCCTCCTTGTCGTGGCCGCCGTGGCAACGCTCGCGATCGGCGCCGCCACGCTCTCGGCCTTCGAGAGCCGCCCGGCCGACCACACGTACCGGTTCTACGCGACCTACGGCAACACGAACGATGTGCCCTACACGCTCCTCCTCCCGCTTCCGGCTGAAAGCTCCGTCCGCGACGCGTGGCGGTTCTTAGGGAACGGGACGGCCGTGGTCGACTCCTCGCCCTACGGGACTGTCCTGCGGATCACGGCGCACGGCAACATCACGGTCTCGGCCAACGTGTCCACGTGGCGCGACCTTGTGGCCACGTTCACGACCGAGGGCCCGAGCGCGGGCGCGGGCCCGGCCGGCAGAGCCTTCCTCAACGCGTCGGCGACGCCCGCCAACTCGTACCTTAACGTTACGTTCACGAAGGTCGACCCGACCTGGACACTCCTGCGCATCCTGCACGGCGACCTCTTCGAAGGCTGGAACACCGTCGAGGTCCGCGAGACCCTGGAACGCACGGTGGCGGCAGGGTAACCGGTCTCACTTCACGAGGTTCGCGCCGCGCGTGACCACGATGCGGCAGGGTGTGGGCAGCTTGTAGGCGGCCTTCTGCAGTGCGAGCTTTGCGGAGCCGAAGTTCGCGGCTGGCGCCCGCAGAGTCATGAGGGTCTGTCCGGGCCCGACGCGCGCGGCCGTGCCGATCGGCTTGCCAAACGCGCGGCGCATCCCCTGCGAGATGCGGTCAGCGCCCGCGCCCGTCGCGACCTTGTTCTCGCGCAGCACATTGTGCGGGTACACGTTGATCTTCAGGTGGAAGGTCTTCTCGCCGGTCTTGAGGAGGATGCGCCCGGCCGCCACGCGCGAGGCCTCCAGCGCGATGTGCCGGACCTGGCAAAGTTCCTCAGCGATGAGCTTGAGTTCCACGTCGAACTTCCCGTTCGCATCGCCCATGTTGAAGTGCGCGATGCGGTTTTGGGGGACGCCGCCCATGTACCGCCGCTGGGTGTAGGCCTGACCGACGACGCGCCGGTACATGCGGCCGGGTTTCCGTGGCACTTCCTTGAGTCCCCCTTGAGGCGAGCTTTGCGCCGATACCGAGAGGCGTTCTTA
>JBGPNV010000178.1:0-5490 GCA_041487695.1 Thermoplasmata archaeon
CCTTCACGGACGTCTGTCCGGCCAACCAGCACCCCGAGGCTCCCCCCGGCGCCTACCTCTTCGTCAAGTGCTGCAAGGTCCGCCCGCCCTTCAAGCGCGAGGGGAACACGTTCGTCTTCCCGTGGGGCGTTCAACTCCTCGACATCGTCGACGCCTGCGAGGCAATTGCCGGGCACAAGGTGCGCAGGCCCCGCGAAGAGCCCGAAGGGGCCTTCGTCGCGCCTACTCCTCTTCGTCGCGCGCGGTCTTCGCCGCCGCCTCGTCGCGGTCGCGCCGCGCGGCCTGCCGCTTCGCGGCCCGCTCCTCGACCGCGAGTGCCGCGTGGCGCTCGTCGCGCTTCAAAAGGTACGACGGCAGCACGGCCATCCACACATACGAGAAGGCTGCGGACACGATGACGCCCCCGGCAAGCCCAAGGAGGAAGTAGTCCCCCCGGTAGAGCGCCCCTTGCGCTTTGTAGAACGGTGCCAGGTAAAGTCCCCAGGCCAGAATCGGTGAAAGGATGAACGAAAGGAGGAGCGTCCCCGTGAGCATCTGTTGCAGCGGCGTGACGACGTCCTGCGCCTCCGAGGCGTCGGCGGGCGTCGGCTTGGGGCGCGCCATCGGGCGCCGATCCAAGACCCCCTTTATGAAGCTGGCGGGGCGGCCCTTTGGGGCCGCTGGAACGCTTGCGCTCCTTGCCCTCGTGGTCGTCCTTGCGCTCCTTGCCCCCACCGCCTCGGCCTCCGAGGCGCCCAAGCTGGACACGGTCGTCGTACCCTCGGGCTCCTTCTTTCAGGAGACCATCCTCCTGCCCGTCGACGGCAGCCCCTGGACCGGCAGCGTCCGCGCCGTGAACGGCTCCGGGCCCGTTGACCTTTACATCATCCGGACGATCGACACGATCGGGAACTACCCAAGCGGCGGTTTTGTCCCGATCGACGCGGCGGAGAACTCGACCTTCGCGGTCTTGACCTTCGCGCCCTCAGACCGGATAACCAGCTACACGGCCATCATCGACAACCTTGACAACGCGCGGCCGACCGACGCGAGGCCTTCGGGCGAGGCCCACGTGGAATTCCGGCGTTCCCCGCCCCTCCAGGCCAGCACCCGGGCCCAGGCGCTGCTCAGCGGCGGTCTCCAGATTTGCGCCGTGCTCCTTGGCGTCCTCGCGGTCGCCCTCGCCCTCTTCCTCCGGCGAAAGCGCGCCCGAAACCCCGGACGCGTGTTCGACATCGGCGTGCCCCCCTCGGTCGAAATCCCCGTTGAGGTCCCCGCCCCGCAGCGCGGCGCGTGGGCCAAGGCGGCCGAGCCCGAGCCGCAGGGCGGCCTGCCGGAGCCCCCAAGCGGCGAGGCCGCCGCCCCGGAGGCGCCCCCATGACGCCCGCGGCCTCGGTCCTCATCGTCACCTACAACGCGGCGCCTTTCGTGCGGCGGCTCCTCGATTCCCTGCGCTCGCAGACCTTCAAGGACTTCGAGATAATCCTCGTCGACAACGCCTCGAAGGACGAGACGGTGGCGATCGTCGAGGACGAGTACCCCGAAGTCACGCTCGTGAAAATGGGCGAAAACCTCCACTTCGCGCGCGGCAACAACGAGGCCTACGGCCGCGCCCGCGCGCCGGTCGTCGTCCTCCTCAACCAGGACACGTGGGTCCACCACGACTGGCTCGAGCGGCTCCTTGCGCCTCTCCTCGAGGACCCTGACGGGAGGGTCGCCTGCACGCACGCGCCGGTCCTCAACGAGGGGGATGCCTATGCGAACTCGACGGCTCGCTTTTCCTTGGAGGGCCGAAACCTCGCCACGCTGACGGTCGCGGGGCGAAACTGCGCCACGCAGCTCCCGCTCACGCTCTGGAACGTATTCTACGGCTCCGGCGCCGGCCTCGCCGTCCGCAAGAGCGCGGCGGGGACGCGCCTCTTCGACCCCGACTACATCGCCTACGCCGAGGACGTCGCGCTCGGCTGGCGCCTGCGCATCGGCGGCGGCCAAGTCCGTCTCGTGCCCGGGGCCGCGATCCACCACGCGCTTCCGCCCGAGGGCCGGCCGACCACGCCGGAGATCCTCTTCCTCTGGGAGCGAAACCGGCTCTTCACGCTCTACATCCACCACGCCGCGCGGACGCGGTGGCTCCTCCACCCCGTGTTTGCCGCGGATGTCTTTGCCCTCGCGCTGCGGCGCCCCGCGCGGGTGATGCCGGACGGGTCGCGCGCACCTGAAGGACTCGCGAAAGGCGCGGGGCCGGAGGGCCCCCGCGCCGCGCTCTACCGCGCCGTCATCCGCGCGATGCTCGAGGCTCTCGCGCGCCGCGGCGACCTTGCGCGCAAGCACCGCGAGGTCGAAGCCACTCGCAAGGGCCCCGAGCGGGAGGTCACGGTGGCCATGACCTCGAGGCTGACGCCCTTCGACGAGGGATGGCACGGCCGCATCAACCGCTTCTCGGCCGCCTGGTGCCGCGCGTTTGGCGTCGTGACGGTCGAAGAGGCGGACACCGGGGGCCCTTAGATGTCCGGCCTCAGGCCCGCGGTCTTCCTCGACCGCGATGGGACAATCATCCGCGAGTACGGCCATTTCTGGGCGCCCTCCGAGATCCAGCTCATCCCCGGCGCGGCGGCCGCCGTCCGCCGCCTCAAGGCCGCCGGCTTCCTCGCGGTCCTTGCCACGAACCAAAGCGGCATCGCGCGCGGCATCTTCACCGAAGCGCAGTTCTGGGTCGGGGAGCGCCGCCTCGAGGAACTCCTGGCCCAAGAAGGTGTCAAACTCGACGCCGTCTACTTCTGCCCCCACCACCCGACTGAGGGCGAGCCCCCCTACGCCGGCCCCTGCGAGTGCCGCAAGCCCAAGCCTGGCATGCTCCTGCAGGGCGCCCGCGAGTGCGGGATCGACCTCGCGCGCTCGTACATGGTCGGCGACAGCGTTGTCGATGTCGGGGCCGGCAAGGCCGCCGGCGTGCGCACCGTGCGCGTCGACACGACTTTCGGGCTCGGCATTTCCCCCGCGCGCCTCACCGAGCTTGTCGAGGCAGAGGCGCAGGCCGGCCCCACGCCCGACCACAAGGCCTCCGACCTCGACGCTGCGTCAAAGTGGATCTTGTCACGGCCGTAATGGCCAACAAGTCCGGTCATTCCTGCGGGGGGGGGGGGCCGAGGCCCCACACGCATGGCTGGCCGTCCGCCCCACTCATCCGAGAAGGCTCAGGTAGGCTGGCTCGCCTCGATCGTTGAGAGGCCATGCAATTCTCCGCCGTCGTCCGCAAGGAAGGGAAACTCTACGTCTCGTGGTGCCCCGAGCTTGATGTGGCAAGCCAAGGAAAGACGATCGAAACGGCGCTCGCAAACCTGAAGGAAGCCGTCGAGCTCTACCTTGAGGACGAGGACGCCCGTCGGGTTGGGGGGCCAAGGCCCCGCTTGCAAACCTAGATTAGAGCCGCCCATCTTGGCCAAGCCCGGTGCACCCCACGCGCATCGCCCTCCTCTCCGCGGAGTACCCCCCATTCCACTGGGGCGGTGTGGGCACCCTCGCCTGGGGCCTCGCCAACGGCCTCGCTCGCCGCGGCCACGCGGTCACCCTCTTCACGCGCGCGAACGAGATGCCGCCGGTCGAGAACCAGCCCTCGATCCGCTTTGTCAAAGTCCCGTGGCTCAAGGCCCCAATGGCCTTCGCCAAGTCGTTCGGGAAAAACGCCGTGAAGGCCGTCCTCGCGCAAGGGCCGGACGCCTTCGACGCCGTCGAAGTCCAGTCGAACATGACGCTCCTGCCCCGCGACGCCTACGCCAAGCTCCCCTACCCCATCCTCTCGCATATGTCCGGCACTTGGGAAGGCGAGCGCTCGCAGCTCCGACTCTCGAACATCCAGCCGTTCTCCGTCTCGGGCGTGAACGACCTTGCGGTCAAGTGGCTCTCGCCGCTCTACGACAAGTACGAGGACTACGCGCTGATGCTCTCGGACGGGCTCGTCGTCGAGTCCGACTCCGAGGAGCGCGCGATCAACGCGCGCCTTGCGCGCCGGCACCCTGGCAAGGCCTCGTCGGGCCGCTACCTCTCGGAGCGCCCCCACGTCGAGCGGATCTACGGGCCCATCGAGGTTTCCGCCTTCGACCCGTCCAAGAGGGACCAAGGGCTCCACGACCTCGTCACGAACGGTGCCAGCGAGCTCTGGCTCTTCGTCGGTCGCCTCGCCGGGCGCAAGAATCCCAAGGAGGCGGTCGAGATCCTTGCCGCCTACAACCGCGCCGGCGGCAACGCGGCCCTCCTTGTCATCGGCGCCGGCAACCAGGAAGGCCCCATGATCCGCCTCTCGAAGAAGCTCGGCGTCGGCGACCGCCTGCACATCTACCGCAGCGTCCCTTTCGCGGAAATCTCACTTCACTACGCGGCGTCGGACCTGTTTGTCTTCCCCGCGCTGTGGGAGGGGTTCGGCTACGTCATGGTCGAGGCCGCCGCCTCCGGCCTGCCCGTCCTTTGCCGCCGGGTCGGCGGCGCCCCCGAAGCCGTCCCGCCGGAGGTTGGCACCTTTTACACTACGGTCGACGAGGCGGCCGCCCTCGTCCCCAAACTCCACGCTCTCGACCGGGCCCGCATCGCCGCGCGAACGAAGGAAGTGTTCAGCTTCGAGCGCTCGGTCGAGCAGTACGAGAAGCTCCTGCAGACGCTTGTAGCGGAGGGAAAGACATCGTCCAAGGGCCCCTTTCCCTAGCGTTTTGCCAATCGAGCCAGATACCCCGGCTCCCCCCCACCGGCCCGCTCTCCGAACACCCTCAGGATACCTTGAAATACCGTCGGGGGCACGTGCGCCGCTTGTCCAGAGGGCCCGCACTTTGCCGTCTCCCGTGCTATCCAACCTGCCCGGCCTCGTCAAGGGCCTCGGCTTCCGCGTCGCCTTCGCCGCCGCGCTCCCGGAGCGCCCCACCTTCATGATCATGCAGACCACGGTGGCCTGCAACTCGCGCTGCCGCATGTGCTCGATCTGGAAGATGGTCCCCGAGAACGAGCTCTCGCTCGACGAGGTCGTCCACGTCTTTCAAGACCCGTACCTCAACAAGCTCCGGTGGCTCAACCTCACCGGAGGCGAGCCCTTCATGCGGCAGAATTTCGCCGAAATTGTCAAGGCCGCCGCCGACAACCTCCCGAACCTCGAGATCATCGCAATCCCCTCGAACGGCTTCATGCCCGACCGCGTCGAGAAGGTCACCCGCCAGATGCTCGAGTACCTCAAGGGCAAGGACATCCTCCTCAACGTGAATATCTCGATCGACGGCATCGGCGAGAAGCACGAAGAGATCCGCCGCATTCCCGGAGGCTTCGAGAAGTGCCTCGAGTCCCTGCGTCGCCTCCAGGCCATCGGCAAGGAGAACCCCCAACTCGAGTCGGGCGTCGAGGCGATCATCACCGCCCTCAACGTGGGCGAGATGCGCAAGATCTACGAGGGGCTGAAAGACAAGACGGACCACGTGAACCTCACGCCCGCCATCATTTCCTCGTACTACCTCGGCAACGAGCAGATGGCCTCCG
>JBGPNV010000179.1:0-5421 GCA_041487695.1 Thermoplasmata archaeon
CACCGACCCGGTGCGCGACGAGCAGTACGTCGAGCCGACCTTCGGCTGGACCGTGCAGGTCGTCTCCGTGGACAACACGACGGGTGCCGTCGTCCTCCTGAACCTCCCGAACGCCAACGCGAGCTACACGCCCTTCGGCGTCAACGCGACGGTGTCGAACCTCTCGTCGGCCGCCGGGACATTCGAGGTGCACTTCGCGCCTGTTTCGGGGCAGGCGACCGTCGACCAATTCGCGGACCACGGTTACGTGGTCGACCTCAATGCGACGGCGTTCACCGTGAGATGGCAGACGGAACACAGGAACACGCTTGCGCCCTACGACCTCTTGTTCCTCATCTATGTGAGGAGCGCGACCGGGTAGCCCCCGGGGCCTTCGCTCACCGCGCCAGGGCCTCGGCCTTCGCCCCGGGCCGCAGGATCCCCATCGCCTTGTCGGTCATCTCGATCGAGCGGGGCCCGTCGTCCGTCACGCGCATCATGGCGCGGATGCAGTCGACATTTTCCGGCACGACATCGGCCTCCTGGTGGATCGCCTGGTAGTAGTACAGCGTCTTGCCCTCGACCTTGAAGCCGTCGGCCCAGAGGACGGTCTCGTAGAGGTCCCCGCGGGCGCGCCGTTCGTCGCGTGCCCACTCCATGACCTGCGCTGTGGAGGCAAACCCGTCCGAACCGCGGACCATGAGCACCCGCGGCTGCTTCGACCAAAGGTCGGCGACCTCCCCGTCGCCCATCGCGCGCTTGAGGCGGACGATGACCGCGTGGAGGTGCATGAGCGTCGTCGGGACCTTCACGGCCATCGTGTGGATAGGGAGCCCCGTGACGACGGAGGCCACATCGGGCCCGTGGTGCGAGGGGATCTTGAGCGCGGGCTCGATCGCATTGACCGGCCCCTTCTTCGAATCGTTCGGGTCGACCGCGCGCCGCACCATGACGGCGTAGATGTCCTCGACTGCGCCCACGGCGTGGAGAGGGTAGAGCGTGCGGATGAGGCCGGTCGTGTTGCAGGAGACCACCCGCACATACTCGCGGCCGAGGGTCTCTCGGTAGTTGGCCGTCGCGTTGAAGGACCAACCGATCGCCTCGTGCTCTTCGCCGCCCTGGAACACCGCCTTGACCTTCTGTTCGCGGTAGGTCTTGAGGTTCTCCGCACCGAGGTCTGGGGGCGCGCAGTCGACGACCACGTCGCACACCTTCAGCAGGTCCTTGAGGCCGCCTGCGACCGGCATCCCCGCCTTCTTGAGGGCCTCCACGCCCTTGTCCGTGGCGCCGAAGAGCGGGTAGTTGAGCTCGAGGGCCCGGCGCGCCTCAAAGGACGGCCGGTTCTTCGTGACGCCGACGACCTTCATGTCTGGCTGGACCGCTACGGCGTCGGCCACGCGCTTGCCAATCGTGCCATACCCATTGATCCCCACGCGGACGGTCACCGGCTCCCCTCGGGGTGGCAAATTCCTTTGCGGATAAAACCCTTCACGTGCGTCCCCTGCACGTGCCGGAGCCTCGCGCGGCGCTTTGCGCGGGAACCGGGCTCACCTTGCAAGCAGGTAGACGGGGGCCGAACGCTCGACCTCGAAACCCAGCGACCGGTAGAGGTTGTAGGCGGCCGTGTTCTGGAGCGTAACGGTGAGCCCCGTCCGCGTGTGGCCGGCCTCACGGTAGGTGTTGAGGGCGTGGACGAGCAGGAGGCGCCCGAGGCCCTGCCCGCGGTTCGAGGGGCCCACGCTGAGGTCGCCGACATAGGGGTCGCGGCCGAAGACGATCGTGTGGACGACCCCGACGGTTGCCCCGTCTGGCCCCAGGAGCACGTGGGACAGGGAGGGCGAGTACTCGCCAAGGTCGCCTCCGAGGAAGCGCCGGTAAAGGCGCAGGTAGGATGCCGGCGAGGCGTCGGGCGCGATGACGCTGAAGTCCGTGGTCCCCTTGTAGGCCCGGTAGGCGAAGTCCGCGAGCGCCTCGGCGTTCGGGGGGTCCGGGTGGAGGAGGGCAAACCCGGCGTGCAGCACGGGTGTGGGTGGGACCGGCCGCGTGAGGTCGCGGGACAGCAGCACACGGTCGAAGGCCGTGAAACCGTGGTCGAGCAGGACTTGGCGGGCATCGGCTGGGGCAAGGTGCGTCCACTGGTGGGCCACGCGGTCGCTTGCCCGCACGCGCGCCACGCTCCCCGGGATCGCGTCGAGCAGCGCCTCGAGGAGCCTCGCGGTCGCGCTTTGCGTCGCGTGGCGCGCTTCGATGTGCAGGAACGAGAGGTCGGCGCCCGCTCCCTCGGTTGTGGCGAGGGCGGCGCCAAGCAGTGCGCCGTCTTTTCCCCGCCACGCAACCTTGGTGGTACCCGGCTCCTCGAAGCCGCGGAGCAGCTCGGGGCGCACATCCGTCGGGGAAACGCGGAACAGCCGCTCTTGGAAGTCCTCGAGGAGGCGCGTCAAGTCGGCCGCGTCGATCGAGGGTTCGGCCGAGGGTGCCCGCGGGGTCTCCTCGACATTCCGGCGGAAGGTGCGTGGCATCCGCGTCCTGCCCCACCTCGCCTCGCGCCTTAGTCCGACCAGTAGGGGGCGGAGGGCCCGTAGAACCTGTCGAAGAGGGCGGAGTCGATGAGGCCGCCCGCCGTGCGGCCTGAGGGCGCCTCGGGCACCGCGCGCCTTCCAAGGCCATCGACCCAGCCCGGGTACAGGGCGCCCACCGCGCGCGCGGCAAACTCCACGGCCGCCTCGAAGTCACTCCCCGTGTGGACGAGCACGCGGCCGGTCCGGCGCGCGAGCCCCGCGCAGGCCTCGCCCGCCGCCTCGACGTCCTGCGCCTCAAGGAAAGAGAGTTCGAGCCTGAAGGGTTTGCCCGGCTTCAGCGGCAGGGGGGGCGCGCGGGCCGCCTTTTCGGCCACCTGCCGCAGGCCCTTGCGCGCCTCCTCCGGCGAGTGGTGGCGCACGCTCGCGCGGTCGAACCCGGTCTTCGTCGGCGCCGTGGGGACGCGGGGCAAGGTCCACTGGACCTCTTCGCAGGCGACCCAGTCGCCGGAGAGGCCAAGCAGGGGGACGCCGAAGGAGCCGCTAAGGTACGCGAGGAAAAGCGTATCGCCGACGGTGTCGCCGTCAAGCCGGGCCGCCACAAAGGGCGCAAAAGTCACCGAGGAGAAGGAATTCGGCGTGCCGGTCTTGCCGTGGACGCCGGTCAGGAAAACGCCGCCGACGCCGCCCGCCCGCAGCTCATCGAGTAGCGAGCCCTTCGACAGGCGTACGCCGTCGGGCAGCCCCGAGGAAAGGAGGTTATGTCCGAGGAAGTGGCCGTCGACAAGCACGACCTCGTCGGCGCCGCCGGCCCTGAGGCCCTCGGCGGCCGTTAGGGCGTCGCCCGCCATATTGGGCAGGCCGAAGGCCTGGTACTCCTCGAAATTCGGGAAGCACTCGCGCGGGCTGCGCACACCTGCGCACCCCTCCAGGTCGGCAACGACAAGCGCTTTCAAGGGCCCTCTCGCGCCTCCCCAGGGGGAGCGCGGCTTCAGCGCGGCAATATAAGTACCCTGCGGGCGGCAAGAGTGCGGCGCGATCGTTTATCTATCGCGAAGGGGGACGTGCCGCGTGTGGCCGACCTGCCCCCCTACTTCGAAGCGCTGATGCGCTTCTACACGCACCAGCCGCGCAACCACGGCCACGGCCGCGCGTTTTCCCCGGGCGCGGCGATCGTCTACCCGAACTTCGACGGGCGCTGGCACCATTCGTTCACGGCCTACCCGGGCGACGAGCGCCCGCCCTCCTCGCGCGCGATGAACTTCGAAGCCTTCAAGGAGACGCTTGACGCGATCCCTCGCCGGGCGCTCCTCCAGCTGTCGGGCGGCGCGCCGCTCTCCCCTCGCTGGATGCGGCGCGCGTTGGGGCTCGCGGCCCGCACCCGCCGGGTGTCACTGCTCACGAGCGGCGAAAACATCCAGCCCGACGATGCGTCGCTCGTCACCTCGTTTGCCGCGGAGGGGATCGTGGGCCCGGGGATTTGGGACATCGGCCTCACGCTCTTTGGCGACGAGGCGCAGCACGACGAGGTCGTGGGCCACCCGGGGACCTACGCGGCCGCCTTCGAAGAGCTCGCCGAAATCCGGCGCGAGAGGCAACGCACGGGCGCGCGCCACCCCCAACTCAACGTGCGCTTCCTCATGTCGCCCGACAGCATCGAGGGGATGCCCTCGGCGTGGGCCGCCGCCCGCGAGCTGCGCGTGGACGCGTTCACCATGGTCCTGGAGGACAAGGGCCCCTGGTTCGAGGAGTCCTCCGAGAAGGGCCTCGATGTAATGGAGAAGGCGCCCCGCAAGTTCCCGCGGGGGTTTGCCAAGGAAGCGGCCGAGGAGGCGCAGACCGTGCTCGACGAAGGGAAGGCGAAGCACATGCCGGTCGTGCGGATCTCGCAGGACGTGAAGTCGGCGGCCGAAGTGCGCGCGTATTTTGCCAACGAGCGCGACGCCTCGAAATACGAGTGCCCGCTGCCGTGGTTCTGGGTCATGGTCGACCCGGCGGGCGACCTCTACCTATGCCCGCGGTACAAGGTCGGCAACCTGCATGACGAGTCGCTGCAGGAAGTGTGGAACGGCGGCCGCGCGCGGGCGTTTAGAAAGGCCCTGCGCCTCCGCGGGTCGTTCCCGGCGTGCGCGGGTTGCCCAGGGCTGCGGCACAAGCGCGCAGGGCCCGCGGGGTCGGGCCGCGGGCGCTCGAAGGGATAGGGGCGCTGGGGAAGGGCTGCAGGCCTCCCCCGATTGGGAGCCGAAGCGTGCGCGCAGGCTCACCGGAAGCCCGGGAAGGTGGGCGCAACGCCGAAGTCCGAGGTGACCGCCACGGCCGCCCGGCTCACACGGTCGGACGGGAGGCGGCGCTTGGAGGGCACCCGCTCCCTGCCAAACGCCTGCATGAGCGCGAGGAACGTGGCGAGCCGCTTCGATAGGTCCATGGTTCTCACCCTCACACCCGAAGTGGTGGGCGCGTTTCCGGCATATAGAGGGGACGCGGGAATGTTCCGTGTAGGTTCCACCGCCCCCACGATGGGCCCGGCGCCGGAGCGTCGGGAACCTTTATGACCGAGGCGCAGGCTCGACCGCAGCGTGGTCGAGGCGCTGCGCAGCCAGCCTTTGACGATCCAGGAGAGGATCCTCCTCCACCTCTCGGCCCACGGCGGTGCGAGGGAAGCCTACGCCGTCCCCCGCGAAGTCACGCAGGCGGGGATCGCCGCCGCCCTCCAGATCCGCGTCGCGCACGCCTCCCGCGAGGTGCGCAAACTCGTCGTGTCGGCCCTTGCCGAAGAGCGGGATGCCGCCGTCGAGGGCGGGCGACGGCACCAGAAGGCCTACTTCCTTGCGCCGGCCGGGGTCCAAGCCGCGCTCAAGCTGCGTGCCCAGGTGGGCCCCCTCGCGGACGCTCTTGTGCCCCCCCTTTCAGCCGGCGGCCGCGCGCC